>JBQCIZ010000263.1:0-6659 GCA_051953235.1 Nitrobacter sp.
GCGATGCCCTGCACGCAGGCGACGACGGGTTTTGGCAAATGCACGATGGCCTGCATCATCGCG
Organism: Nitrobacter sp.; assembly: GCA_051953235.1. Classification (GTDB taxonomy): domain Bacteria; phylum Pseudomonadota; class Alphaproteobacteria; order Rhizobiales; family Xanthobacteraceae; genus Nitrobacter. Next base: position 64 of record JBQCIZ010000263.1, read on the forward strand.
CTGCAGATGGTCATCATGTGCGCGAAGTAGGCGCGGCCGCGATCGGGGTCGGCGCGGTGCGCGGTCAATTCCTTGAGATCGTGGCCGGACGAAAACGCCGGTCCGTTGGCTGCGATGACGACCGCGCGGATCGCGGGATCTTCTCCCGCCGCGTCGATTGCCCGGTGCAGATCGCCGATCAGTTGCTCCGACAGGCAATTTCGCGCGTTCGGACGGTTGAGGGTCAGCACCGCGATGCTGCCTTGGGTTTGCCGCAAGAGAATCGGGGACTGCTCCGAGGTCTCGGCGCGGGCGGGTCTGGCTGTCATCGAATTATCCACTTGGGCGGAACCATCATCTTAATGTAACAGGCGGCACGAAGCGAGAGCAGGGGATTGGACGACATGGCGACCGCGAAAATGAGCGTGGCTGAACTCGAGACGTTTCTCCACACCGAGTTTCCGCAGGCTTTCAGCAGCGGCGATATCACCATCGAAACCGCCGACGGCGAAACCTGCCTGCTGCGCCAGCGCTACAGCGAACGCATGTTGCGGCCGGGCGGAACGGTCTCGGGGCCGACGCTGATGGCGCTGGCCGACTTCGCCATGTACGTGGTGCTGCTGTCGCGGATCGGCCCGGTCGGTCTGGCTGTGACCACCAACCTCAACATCAATTTCCTCCGCAAGGGCCAGCCAGGCCAGGACGTCGTGGCCGCCGCCAGGCTTCTGAAGCTCGGCAAGCGTCTGGCGGTCGGCGAAGTCACCCTGTTGTCGGGGACATCACCCGATCCGATCGCCCACGTGACGTCGACCTATTCCATTCCGAATACTTAGGGAATTGTCCGGTAATATCACACCAATTTTATAAGCCATTGTTTTTGATTGATAAAAAGATGGTCGTTGGCGTTGACGGAGCGCGGTCGCTTCTCTAGAAACCTCCCCAGTTCGGCGCCCTTGGCGCCGATATCTCTTTTCACGGATGTCTCACATGAAAACGTTCTCGGCCAAGCCCGCCGAAGTGACGAAGAAGTGGGTGCTGATCGACGCCAGCGGTCTGGTGGTCGGACGGCTCGCCACCCTCGTCGCGATGCGACTGCGCGGCAAGCATCTGCCGACCTATACGCCGCATGTCGATTGCGGCGACAACGTCATCATCATCAATGCCGCCAAGGTGGTTCTCACCGGCCGCAAGCGTGACAACAAGGTCTACTACAACCACACCGGCTTCATCGGTGGCATCAAGGAGCGCACCGCGAAGTCGATCCTCGAGGGCCGTTTCCCGGAGCGCGTCATCGAGAAGGCCGTCGAGCGCATGATCCCGCGCGGACCGCTGGGGCGCGTCCAGCTCGGTAATCTCCGCGTCTACGCCGGAGCCGAGCATCCGCACGAAGCCCAGCAGCCGGAAGTCGTCGATATCGGCGTATTGAATCGCAAGAACAAGAGGGCCGCATAACGATGTCCGATACCATGCAGTCTCTCGACCAGTTGTCCGCGCTGAAGCCGGCCGCGCCGGAAGCGCCGAAGTACACCAAGAAGGTCGACAAGCAGGGCCGCGCTTATGCCACCGGCAAGCGCAAGGACGCGGTCGCCCGCGTCTGGATCAAGCCGGGTGCCGGCAAGATACTGGTCAACGCCCGCGAGGTTGAAGTCTATTTCGCCCGCCCGGTGCTGCGCATGATGATCCAGCAGCCGCTGGTCGCAGCAGCCCGCGCCGGTCAGTACGATGTCGTCTGCACCGTCGCCGGCGGCGGTCTGTCCGGTCAGGCCGGTGCGGTTCGTCACGGTCTTTCCAAAGCGCTGACGAATTTCGAACCCGAACTGCGCGGCGTGCTCAAGAAGGGCGGCTTCCTGACCCGCGACTCCCGCGTGGTCGAGCGCAAGAAGTACGGCAAGGCCAAGGCCCGCCGTTCCTTCCAGTTCTCGAAGCGCTAATCGTTTCGATAAAAATTGCGACAAGTTGCAAAAGGCGCTCTCCGGAGCGCCTTTTTTGTTTAACGAAAGCCGACGAATTGATGCAGGTTTTCCTGAAAACTTGCACTTGCATACAAACGAATTACCAACGCGGCCGTCGTAATTTGCGCGGGCCTGAGGGGGCTCTCTCGGTCAATCCGCGCCAAAAGCGTCAGTCAGCCAACGGTTGCCGGCATCGTCATGTCACTCGACATCTCGACTCTCTATATCGTCGCAGCGCTTGTCGGCGTGATGCTTGGCGGCATGCTGCTGTTCTTCGGGCGGCAGCAGAAGATTCCGGCGCTTAACTGGTGGGGCGCAGCCTATATTCTCGGCGCCATTTCGATCGGCGTGTGGACGCTGACGAATTCGCTGCTGATTGAAGGGTTGGCGCTCGCGTTCAATGCGGTCGGCTTCGTGGCCTGCGGCATGGTGTGGAGCGCGGCGCGCGTATTTCACGGCCGCAAGCCGAACTGGGTGGGATTGCCGCTCGGCGCCATCGTCTGGCTAGTCGTCATCATGTGTCCGCCCGACGAAACCTCCGCGATGCGGCTGACGATCGGCGCTGGCATCGTCGCGGCCTATGCCGTGCTGACGGCGAACGAATTGTGGTCCGAGCGGCGCAAGGCCGTGCAGCGGCGCTGGCCGACGCTGCTGGTGCCCGTCCTGCATGGCTTCGTGCTGATGCTGCCGATCTTGCTGGAGAATGTGCTGCGCGCCAGCGGCAGCAGCTTCGGCGCCAACGTCTGGGTGCCGATCTTCGCGTTCGAACTGGTGCTCTACGCGGTCGGAACCGTGTTCATCATCTTCATGCTGGTATCGGATCGCGCCGTTCAGGCACACAAGGCGGCGGCGGCGGTCGATCCCTTGACCGGCATGTTCAACCGCCGCGGCTTTGCCGAGGCCACCGCGCGGGTGATCGAGCGCGAGGCCGATGCGGGACGCCCAGTGACGGTGCTGATCTTCGACATCGACCATTTCAAGTCGATCAACGATCGCTTTGGCCACGCGGCGGGCGATGAAATCCTGAAACTGTTTGCGATCGTCGTGACCAATGCGCTGCGCATGACGGATCTGTCCGGACGCATCGGCGGTGAGGAATTTGCCGCGTTGCTGCCGTGCTCGATCGAGGAGGCGGTCTCCGCGGCGGAGCGGGTTCGCGAAGCCTTCGCAGCGAGCGGCATCGCGGTGGATGACGCGCCGGTCGATACCACTGTGAGCATCGGCGTCGCAGGCGGGCCGCCCGGTACCGAACTCGAAGTGCTGCTCGCGGCGGCCGACACCGCGCTTTATCAGGCCAAGCGCGGCGGGCGAAATCGCGTCGAGGTCGCGCAGGAGGAGCCGCTGTCGCTGGAGCAGGGACGGAGGTCGTCCGCAGTGCGGCCTGCGCCTGCGGTCCGCCAGACCTCCGTGATGCGGCCGGTCTGACCAAATTGCTCGACATGCTTTGTGCTTGATTCCGAACGCATCCGCGGGCCGGTGATTTGCGCCGCTAACCATCTATTTACCATTCGCTTCGTACTATCGGCGCATGATGATGGCTCGCGGCAACATGCAAACCGATATCCTGTCGCTTGAAGCGGATGTGGCGTCGGCCCGCAGCGGTTTTGCCTGCATTTTCTCGTCTTCGGACGAATATGAGCACGCGCTGATTATCGAACGCCGCGCACAGGGGCGTTATGCGGCCCGGCAAAATCGTTGGCCGATGATCGCGTTTGTCAGCCTGACGCTGCTCGTTGCCGGAACAGTCGTGTACTGCCTGTAACGACGCCTGAGCGGCGTGGTCCGATTCAAATTTCAAACAGCCCGGCGCGAGCCCTTGCTCGTCGCCTATACCTTCGCAATTCGGCGCGAGCCCTTACTCGTCGCCCACGCCTCTGCATTCCCGCGCGCGATTGCGCCGGGTTTGCTTTTGGTCTTCACCCCTCGCACATGAGGGGCGGCGGAGCGCCGGGTGGCGCACCTTGGTTGTCAGTTTCCGCAGCGTGATCTCCGAAAACAGCGGAGAGCAGAGGCCGCGGCAACGCCTTCCGGCGCTCCGCACAGACGAGCCCGCGCAGTGCGCGCAAACCCGGCCGTCATTTCGCGGCGATTTTAGATGTCGGGACCGCGCTTCCGGGTACAGGCCGCAGGCACCGAAGCCCGCATCCGGCGGATTTCTCCGACTTCACCTGCACCGCGTCCAGCCAACCTGTGGCAGAGCCTCATAGTAGGCCCGGGCGGTGACCCGAAACCTCCCGGACGCGTGCTTGCGAGGCACGACGCGCGGGACGCCGCATCTGCCGGCCTGGGGCTTGCCCCATTCCGGCCAGTCCGAAGACTCTGTTCCACACCAAGACGCCTCATGATGCGCCCCTCGCGAACAGGACAGGCGCAGGATAAGCGAGGTTTTCAGACCGGGGATAAGCAACACAGCGATTTAATGTTGATGAACATCTTCGCGGTCGTGCCAGCAAACGCAGGGAATCAGCTGTGGAGGTGGCCGCGCCCTGGAACCGCGTCGCATTTCTCCGATCGTCGACAGGATTGTCATAGCTCCTGCGATATCGCGGAAGTCTGCGCTTGCACATTGTCACCACATCAGGTTCACCGAATGAACGCATAAACCTCCGGCGCTCGACATCTTTCAGCGTTACGTTTCATCTGCATCTTGACCTGAATTGGAGCAGATCATGCGCATCCTTACATTATCAACTGCCGTCGCTTTGCTGTTGGCTGGATCGCCTTTTGCGATAGCACAGACGTCACCCGCGCCATCGCAGTCGCAGACATCGCAGTCTCAGACCGAGTCCCGGGAAGGTCTCGCAATCCGAAGCATTCAAGTGGTCGATGTCGAAGAGCTGAACGCTGACGTGCGTTCGAAGGTCGATGCCCTCGTCGCGAGCAGCAAGCAGGAGGATATCAAATCCTTGCACGATTCCATCGACGCGATCCCGCAGGCCGTCTCCGCACTGAAAGCGAAGGGACGGGTGACCGCGCAGGTCGTCGCCATCAACGTCGACAAGGATGGCGTTCTGACCATGTTCACGAAGAAAGCCACCTGATACCTGACAGGAGCAGCCATGAAACTCAATGCAGCACAGGTGAAACAGACCTTGAACCAGATCAAGGCACAGGTTCTCCCCGACGATCATCCGGCGATGGAAAAACTGAGCGAGTTGTTTGGCGACCATACCTTCTTTGTCGATGAGAGCGGGCTGAAGGTTTTGGAGTCATCCGAGCCAAAAGGGGCGGAGGCCCAAACGGGTACGGTTGTCAGTCTTGCCGACTGGAACGACAAAACGTTCAGCTCGCTCCACGCTCATGAACCGGCGCCAACGGGTGACGTGGTCGTTCTGGGGAAGCCGAAGCACTAGGCTTCGCGGCGGCATGTCGAAAGCGTGATGCCGGTGCGGCGGAATGCCCGATAACGGCTTCACGCTTGCCGCCGATTGCGATAGAGACGGGAGACACACGAAAGGTCTCCCGACATGATCACGGAAATCGCGCAGATCGACATCAAGCCCGGCAGCGAAAAGGATTTTGAAGCCGCCATCGCCAAGGCGCAGGCGATCTTCAAACGCTGCAAGGGCTGGAAGGGCTTTGAGCTGCATCGCTCGATCGAGAAGCCGTCACGCTACCGGCTGCTGATCAAGTGGGAGACGCTGGAAAATCACACCGTGGATTTCCGCGAGTCCGCCAACTTCACCGAGTGGCGCGCACTGGTCGGCCCGCATTTCGCTTCGCCACCGGAGGTCGAGCACACCAATACGGTCGCGAGTTTTTAAAGTCAGTTTGAGCACGTCAGTTTGCGCTCAGCCAAGTTCTTGAGCGAGGCCGATGAGAAGGCCTTCAGGCCCACGGATGTAGCAGAGCCGATACGCGTCTTTGTACTGGACGAGCTCGCCAACGAGCTTTGCGCCGCGCGTGCGGAGCCTTTCAATCGTCTCGTCGATGTCATCCACGGCGAACATGACCCGGAGGTAGCCCAAAGCGTTGACTGGGGCGTTCCGGTGATCTGAGACGACGGCCGGGGTGAGGAAACGGGAGAGTTCGAGCCGGCCGTGGCCGTCCGGTGTGCGCATCATGGCAATCTCAACACGCTGGTCGCCCAGCCCCGTAATACGCCCGGCCCATTCTCCTTCGATCGTGGCCCGTCCTTCAAGCTCGAGGCCGAGTTCGCGAAAGAAATCAATCGCTCCTCCGAGGTCCTCGACGACAATTCCTACATTGTCCATCCGCTTGAGGGCCATGTTTCGATCTCCAGGTGTCTCGGGGACTAGCAATGGACGCTTACGGTGTCCCCGACACTGGCGTCCATCCGGGCACTAACCGGTGGCTCTCATCTCGCGATCCTCGCGCACGTAGTCGATGATGACCTTGCCGATCGCCATCATCGGCAGGGCGAGCGCCAGTCCCCAGACACCGAACACCTCGCCGAGCAGGATCTGGAAAGCAAACAGCGTCCCCGCCGGAATCTCCAGCGCCTGCCGCTGCAAAATCGGCGTCAGGATGTAGCTCTCAAGTGCATGGACGCCGAGAAACAGCACGAAGGCGCTCGCTGCGGCCACCCATCCTGACGCGAGACTTGCGAGGACGACGATCAGGCCGCCCAGAATGGCTCCGACCGTTGGGATGAACGCGAGCAGGCCGGCCTGGATTCCAAGGATGAACGAACTCTGGATGCCG
>JBQCIZ010000264.1:0-5162 GCA_051953235.1 Nitrobacter sp.
GGGCTCTGGCGGCGGGCCGCAGGGTCGGCTATGACGCGGCCTGCAACACAGGACGGGAGCAGAGCATGCGGATGTTTCGCGATGGCGCAAAATTCCTTCGCGGTTGGGCCTTGGCTGGTGTCATCGCCGCGGCCGGCATCATCGCGATCGGAGCCTCCGTCCCAGCAGCGGCGCAGACCGCGAGGAAAACCATGACAACGCCATCAGGACTTCAGATCACGGACATCACGGTCGGCACCGGCGCGACGCCGAAGCCCGGACAGATTTGCGTCATGCATTACACCGGCTGGCTCTACGAGAATGGGCAGAAGGGCAAGAAGTTCGATTCATCGGTGGATCGCAACGAGCCGTTCGAGTTTCCGATCGGCCGGCATCAGGTGATCGCCGGTTGGGACGAAGGCGTTGCCACCATGAAGGTCGGCGGCAAGCGCACGCTGATCATTCCGCCGGCGCTCGGCTATGGCGCGCGCGGCGCAGGCGGCGTCATTCCGCCGAATGCGACATTGATCTTCGACGTCGAACTGCTCGGCGTGAAGGGATAAGACCAAAATTCTCAAGTTGAGAAAGTCCGTCACGCCTGGCGTGGCGGACTTTTTCGTGTCGAGAGGCAGCTATGCCGGGTCTTCGTGCCCAATGTTCGACAGTTTGAGCAGTGCAGGCCGGTACGGCGGATACGGATCGTCGTCATCAGGAATGGAGCAGCGTCCGAATTCCTGCCGGATGCGATAAATCTCAGCGATCCGATCGTTCAGGCGCTGCAGGTGCTCGGACGATCTCGCCTTCCAGTAGCGGAAGGTTTCCGACGTGACAGGCATGAATGCCGTGCCGAACAGCGTCGGCTCGGGAACGATGGTTCGTCCGAGCAGCATGAATTTTTCCGGGCCGGAGACGACAAGGGTCGCATAGCCCGGGCTGCCGGTTCGCCTGATCCCGTTCAGCGACAACTCGCGCAGCTTGCTGAAGTAGGGTTCTTGCTGCCAGCGGTCGGGGAAGGCCGGGTCGACCTGCACGTTGACCGCGTCCTGGCTGAAATGCACCACGAGACCCGATGTCTCGGGAAACCACTGATCGTCGAAATGACCCTGCAGCCACGCGCAACTGAACGAGCGGCACATCTGCGGGCGCTGATCGTAGATCATGCAGCCCTTGCCGGGATCGCAATGCTTGCACCACTCGTTGGCGGTTTTGCCGACGTCGGTGACTTCAAGCAGCGTGCAGCACGCCGAGCAGGTTCCGCATTCCCGGACGGGCTGCAACGCGGCGGGCGTCTGGAAACCGCCGTCGCTGCGCGTCAGCAGCTTCTGCTTTTCCAGCGCACGGATCGCGCGTTCGACTTTGAGGCGGGACAGTCCGGTGGCGTCGATCACGTCCTTGACCGTCGTCGCGCCTCGTTCGACGGCGCGGACGACGTCCGACATCGTCTGATCCATTGTTGTTCTTCTTCTTCTATCTTGTTCGTCTTGGCGCGGACTATCAGTGGCCGCGCATTGCGCGGCAATCCTGCATCCAAGCGCTCCCCCTCTGCCGCAAGCGCATGACTGCGGCATGATCGCGAGATTGTGACTATGGGAACCGGCGCGATTCCGTTTTTGCGAAGAGGGGAGTCGTCTTGGGTTTGGGCAATGAACGGCGTTTCGCCGTCATGGTGCGAGCGCGGAGCTAACGGAGAAAATGCTTCGTGATCTTCGTTGCGCGGTCCCGAGCACTCGCTCGCGCTAGTAGAGCCACCACCGCACGAGCCAGAGCATGGCGAGGTACGTCATGCCGAGTGCGGCCGCGATGATAAGTGTCAGCGGCCACAGGTTCGATCCCTGCGTCAGGGCGAACAGGCTGAAGAGCAGCGCGGGGACGCTCAACATCAGCGGCGCGGCCGCGGCCTTGCGCCAGCCACCGCGCCAGTTCAGCAGTGCAACGGGTTGCGCGACGAAATAAGCGGGCACACCCGCCATCACCATCAGGCCAACAAGCATGTCCATGGCTGCGCTCTCGTCAGCGAGAATTCTTGTCCACGAGCCGGTTCGCGATCCCGTTGGATCGCGCGCGTTAAAAAAGTTGCGGCCAGCCTTGGGGGAGGCTGGCCGCGCGCGATCCGGTCGGGGACGGGGAGGGGTGGGGATGACCGGGTCGCGGGTCGTTAAATCCTCTGTTCAGCGAGAGCTGGCAGTCGCAACCGCCGGATGGTTGTCGCCCAGCGCGACCCAAACATTGGGATCGCTTTGTGACTGCCGCTTCACGAAGCGGTAGCCGGTCTCGGTCCAGGCGAGGACGTCCTCGTTCTGGTTATCGAGGATGAATTCGCCCTTGTTGGTCTTGACCGTCAGCACGGCGTGGCCGTCGCCCTGCTTGTCGCGCACCACCGTGATCAGCAGCGCCTCGCGCGGCCAGCCGGCATCGATCAGCATCTTGCGCTTCAGCAGAACGTAATCCTCGCAATCGCCGTAGCCGTCGGTCGGCAGCGACCACTTTTCGACGACGCCCCAGTGATCCATGTCCGTCATCGGCTTGACGGTTTCATTGACCCAGTGGTTGACCTTGAGCAGGTCGCGCCACGTGGTCGGCGTCATGACGATGTCGCGCGGCTGCGTCGCGCCGCCGCGGCATTCCCTGGGATTGTCTGCGCAGAATTCGACCCAGCCGATCGGCGCACGCGCGGTGTCGCCGAGACTTGCATAGAGCTGGTGTCCGTCACCGGCGCTCGCCGGCGTCATCAATCCCCACAGGATGACGGCTGCGGCCGCCAGTCCCATTCCCTGTCCCCTGTTGAACATTGTGGCCCCCATTTTTCTTGTTGGGACCACTCGTCGCACAAAGGATTTGCACCGCCGCTAAGTAGCGCAAGTACAATTGAGGCGAATGCAAGTAAAACTCGCCGCGAATTCGATCTATACTTGAATCGAATTTGAGTAAAATTTGAAGCAATCGCATTTGATTCAAATTTTACGGATTAGGAACTCAAGCCCCGTGGAATCGGGGTTTCCCGTGCAGAAACACCCGGGGCATTAACCGGAAAAAGGCCGGGCAAAATACCGCCCGCGCGGTGAAAAACCGCGAGCGCAGACCTGAAAAGCGGGGAGTTGGACGTGGAGCGCCGTTTACCGGGCGGTGACGTTATCTTCGAGACTGTCCGGATCCTGCTCGTGAACGAACTCGAGCGCGAAGCCTTCTTCCAGGTTGCGGACCACCCGGGCCTGAACTCTGCCCAGCGCGACCTGGGATTTCAGCGGCGGCCGGTGCTCGGCCGCAATGGCGGCGCCCGACAGCGACATGTCGATAATCCGGCAGGTCATCTTGCTGCCGTCCTCGAGGGTGAGGGTCGCGATCGGATTGCGCGGCACGATACGGTCGTGACGGCGGTCTTCAGGCAAATTCAGGATGTCGCGGTTGGCGAGCCAGGTGAGCTGGGCCGCCAGCTTGTCGCGCTTGCGGGGCGTCGCGCCGACCGTCATGGCGAAGCCGTTGTCGATAATCCGCGTGATTTTGCCTTCGACCCGGCCGATGTGGTCGAGATAGGCGACGACCCGGTCGCCGACATTGCCGATGCCGGGCGCCAGCATGGCGAGACCGCCCGGCGACATATTGATGATCTGGCAGGGGAATTCCCGCCGGTCAGGCAGCATGTAGCGGCCCAGCAGGTGAATTTTCACGCGCTGAAACCGCCGGCGTTCGCTGGCGACAGGAAGGTTTGAGACTTTTTGCGCCAACGCCATAATCGCTGCACCGGTCAACCGGTATTCGGTATTGGTAAACCCTACGGTGATCAGGGTTAACGCAGCGTTAGCGGATGGGGTGTGGACCCATTCGGATGCGCGGATTGGAGGAAAGATGCGTTTCTCGCTCAAGGCTGCGGTGACGTCCGTGTGGATCGGGGTGCTCGCGACTGGTGCGGCGCACGCAGCCGGCATGAAGGTGACCCTGCTCGGGACGGGAACGCCGACACCGCGCGTCGGCAGCTTCAGCGCATCGACTCTTGTCGAAGCCGGACCGGAGCGCCTGCTGTTCGATTTCGGCCGCGGTTCGACCATCCGCCTTTTCCAGAAGAAGATCCCGCTCGGCTCGATCACCGCAAGCTTCATCACGCATCTGCATTCCGATCACGTGGTCGGGCTGCCCGACATGTGGCTGAGCGGATGGATCGGCACGCCCTGGGGATCGCGGAAAACGCCCATGGTGATCTTCGGTCCGCAGGGGACGGTGGCAATGACCGAAAACCTGACCAAGGCCTTTTCGGAAGACATCCGCATCCGCACTGATGACGAGCACTATCCGGCGGCGGGCGTGGCGTTCGCAGCAAAGGATATCGAACCCGGACCGGTCTATGAAAAGAACGGCGTGAAGGTCAGCGCGATCGAGGTCAATCATGGCGAGAAAATCAAGCCGGCCTACGGTTACGTGATCGAATTCGGCGGCAAGAAGGTTGTGTTGTCCGGCGACACCAAGCCGGACCGGCATGTCATCGACGCAGGGAAGGGCGCCGATCTGCTTGTGCACGAGGTCGCGATCATCGAGCCTGAGCTGCTGAAGTCCTATCCGAACTATCGTGCCATCGAGGATCATCACACGTCGCCGGAAGAGGCGGGGCGGATTTTCAGCGAAGCAAAACCGAAGCTCGCGGTGTATTCGCACATCGTCTTTGCCACCGTGAAGCCGGTGCAGGACGTACCCGAGGACGCGTTGGCCGCACGAACCGAGTCCACCTACAGCGGACCGTTCATCATCGGACGCGACCTGATGTCGTTCGTCGTCGGTGACAAGATCGAGGCGTTCGATGCAAACGGCCATCCATTGACGCCATTGTCGGCTCCGCGGTGAACGAAGCCGGATAGCAACCGTACGCACGGGAGGACTGTGGTGGATCAAATTCGTGTCTGCACGTATGACGGCCCGGGTGCAACGCCGGTCATTCGCTCCGTGCCGTGGCCTAAAATTCCGAAGAAGGCGGCGCTGCTCAAGGTCGGCGCCTGCGGCGTTTGCGGTACGGACCTGCATATCCTCAGAGGTCATTGGCCGAAGCAACTGCCGTGGCCGTTCACGCTCGGACACGAGATCGGCGGCGTCATCGTCGAGGCCGGCAGCGAGTTCACCGAAGACTTCATGAGCAAGCCGCTCGGTGTCGGGTCGAAGGTGATGATTCCGCCGCTGATGCCATGCGGCAAATGTTACTA
>JBQCIZ010000265.1:0-5782 GCA_051953235.1 Nitrobacter sp.
TCTCCCCGCGATTTCGTGGATACAACGTTCAACATCTCGACTCCCGAGGAACCGTCCGGTCCGGACCGGGGCGTGATATCAAGGAGAGGCCAAGTCTGGCAATACGCGGGGCGCGGTTTTCCGGCCTAAAATAGCGGTTTAACGCGCAGCGAAAGCAAGCGCGCGGGCTGCCTGCGGGCCGGGTTTTTGCTGATCGTCGTCCGCGCTGGCGACGGCGGGACCGCGAGGCTCCGAGGGCGCCGGTTCCGCGTCGGGCGGCGCCGCGCCATTGACCGCGTTGTTCAGGCCGCTCAATCCGGCCTGGGCGATTTTTCGCAACACCAGATCGTCGGCCGCCGCCCACGCATCGCGTCCGGACGTGCCGGCGGGTTCCTCGCCGCTCAGCCGCAGCGTGCGATGCTGGTCGCGGTCGTAGACATCCCAGACCCATGCAATGGACGTGCGGCCCTGGCTGACCTCGGCCGCCAGATAGCCGCGTATGCGATAGGCGGCCGGCGTTTCGCGCGACACGATCGCGATATTCCGGAGCTGCGACTCGGAATTGAGAATATTGACGAAACGGTCGAACACCTGCGGCGGCGGTCCGTCGACGGATTCGAAGGTGACGGTCGGGCCGCTGCTCGCCTGCGCGAAGGATTCATTGCCATTGCCGCCACCGGCGCAGCCCGCGAGCATGCACAGCGCCGCCAGCAGCGCAAAGGTGCGCGCGGCCCGCCCGGTGCCGGGGGTGGTGAAATGCATTCGCTGACGTCCCTGTTTCGTCGAGCGATATCGTTAAACCGCGTTAAGGTCTAGGGCGGGGTCTATCGGCGGCGTCAAAGAATCCGCTTGCCATCGCCGCCGTTCCGATTTCGTTCGGCTTTTACCCGGCCGGTGCGGTCATTCATCTTCCAGCGCGATGGCATGGACGTGACGACCGTAGTCCGGCTCCTTGCGATGCACCGTGCGGCGGTAGCTGAAGAAACGATCGTCGGCATAGGTGTCGATGCCGGTGTCGTCGATCATCAGGATGCCCGCGCGCTCCAGCCGCATGCGGATGAAGCCGCCGAGATCGAACATCGCGTGACCGTGGCGCGCCGCCGGAACGAAGAAACACGCATGATCGGCGTCGGCCTGCGTGAAGCGATCGACGAATTCGGCGCCGACTTCATAGCTCTGCTGGCGGATCAGTGGCCCGATAGCTGCGACGATGTCGCCGCGCTTGCCGCCGAGAGATTCCATCGCGGCGATCGTCGACTCCAGCACGCCCGTCAGCGCTCCCTTCCAGCCGGCATGCGCCGCGCCGACCACACGCGCCTGCGGATCGGCGAACAGGATCGGGCCGCAGTCGGCGGCGCTTGCCCCGATCGCAAGCCCCGGCGTGCGCGTAACGATGGCGTCGGCGCGAGGCCGTGAGGCTGCATCCCACGCCTCGTCGGCAATCACGGCGTCGGGCGAATGGATCTGGTAGAGCGAGAGAAAGTTGTCCGGCGCGACATCCATGACCTCGGCCATGCGCCGGCGGTTCTCGGCGACATGGGCCGGATCGTCCTGCGAGCCGACGCCTGCATTGAGGCTCGCATAGATGCCTTGCGAGACGCCGCCGTCGCGGGTGAAGAATGCGTGTCTTACGCCGGGAACGGCGGCGAGCAGGGACGATGCAACGATCATGGCGCCTTGATCCCGCCGGGCCTCTCCTGATCGCTCAGGCCCACCAGTTCTGTCAGATGCGGATCGGAGACGGCGATCACCTTGAACATCGATCCCATGCCGCCGCGGCCGCCTTCCGTCAGACGTTTCAGCGCGCTCGATATGCTCTCGGAGACTTCGGGAGTGGCCTTCGCCATCAGGCTGACGGCGCGAGCCTCGATGCCGAGCCGTTGCAGGAATTCACCCTGCGTCACCGGGCCATGTATGCGCGCGCCAACATCCTCGGCGGCGCGGGCCAGCGCCTGGAAGTCGACATGGGCGGTGACGTCGGCTTGTCCCGGGAATTTCAGCGGATCGGCAAAGCTGTGTCCGGCGATCGCCTGGAAGGTATCGCCGGCGTCGCTGCGCAGGTGTCCGTAATCGATGATGAGCGCCGCGCCGCCGTTATCGCGGATCCGGGTTGCGATGTTCATGATTTCGCTGTCGGGCCGCCACTCGAAGATCGCCCCTACTGGCGCTGCGCGCACCAGCGGCGGCAGTAACGCCTCGAAGCGCGACACCGGCTGCGGGGTGATCCCGAACACGAGATGTCCATTGGCGTCGATGTCGACGACGCGCTCGTGCCATCCGTCGTCGCGTTTGACCATCTGGTGGACCGGTAGCACGTCGAAATATTCGTTGGCGAAGATGATCGAAGGCCCGGGCGGCACCTCGTCGAGGCTCGCGTGCCACTGGACGTTGCGTGCGCCGGACAGCGTCGCCTTCTGCTTCTCCCGCAGGACGGGATTGATCTCGACCAGATGCACGCTGAGTGCCTGATACATCGGAGGCAGCACCCGCAACGCACGCAGCGCATCCGCCATCATGGTGCCGCGGCCGGGGCCGAGTTCGATCAGGTGCAGCAAGGCCGGCGAACCCATGGAGCGCCACACCGAGGCGGCCCACAGTCCGAGCAGTTCGCCGAACATCTGGCTGACCTCGGGCGAGGTGATGAAGTCGCCCTCGCGCCCAAGCGGATCGCGCGAGATGTAGTAGCCGTGTTCGGGATGGGTGAGGCAGAGCTGCATGTAGCGCCAGACCGGCAGGGGGCCGGACGTCTTGATCAGCCTCTTGATGTCAGCCAGCAGCGGCGAAGGTTCAGTCACGATGAGCCTTGATTGAAACGTCCGGGTTTGAAATCGCCTGGGTGCCGGAGACGCGCGGGCCGCGCGACCACGCGGCGTAGACAATGGCAAGTCCGGCAATAATCATCGGGACTGACAATAGCATTCCCATGGTCAATCCGCCCCACAGAAATCCAAGCTGTGGATCGGGCTCGCGGAAAAATTCGCCTGTGATACGCGCCATGGCGTACAGCGTAATGAACGAGCCGAGAACGAGGCCCGGCCGCTTCAGCGCGCCGGCCCGGATCATCAGCGCGAGGATCGTGAACAGCACGAGACCTTCGAGGGTCGCCTCATAGAGCTGGCTTGGATGGCGCGGCAGCGGGCCGCCATTGGGAAACACCATGGCCCAAGGCAGGCTCGGATCGGCTGGTCGGCCCCACAACTCACTGTTGATGAAGTTGGCGATGCGGCCGAGGAACAGGCCGATCGGCCCGACCGCGGTGGTGATATCGCCGAGCGACAGGATCGGCAGGTCGTTTTTCCGGCAGAACAGGACCACCGCCAGAACGCAGCCCATGAAGCCGCCATGGAACGACATGCCGCCTTTCCAGAGCTCGAAGATTTCGGCCGGGTGATGGATGAAGAATTCCAGATTGTAGAACAGCACATAGCCGGTGCGGCCGCCGAGGATGATGCCGATCGTCACCCAGAGAATGAAGTCGTCGAGTTGCAGCAGCGAGATCGGCGCGGGGCCGCCCCATAACTTTTCGTTCTTGAGCAGGCTGCGCGCATAGAGCCAGCCGAGCGTGATGCCGCCGATATAGGCGAGCGCATACCAGCGGATTGCGATCGGGCCGAGCGAGATCGCGATCGGATCGAAGACGGGGTAGGTGATCAGGAGAAACATAGGTTGTTGTTCCACCGAAGCGTCATGCCCGCGCTTGTCGCGGGCATCCACGTCTTTAGGGCTTTGTGGAGATGGAGGCATGGATGGCCGGGACAAGCCCGGCCATGACGAACAACTCTTCGGGCTTATACAACATTCCGTAAGATATCACGTGAGATTCCGCCGATAGAGCGCCAGCAGCCGCTCCCAGTGCCGCTCCGCCGCCGCCTTGTCGTAGACCGGACGCTTCGGGAACGCGAAGCCGTGATGGGTGCCGGGATAGATTTCGATCTCGGCGCGCGCCTTGTCGGCGGCCATGGTCTGCTTGAGTTTTTCAACCGTTTCCATCGGCGCGTAGATGTCGGTTTCGGCGCAGGCGAAATAGAGCTCAGCCTTGGTCTTGCGCGAGGCGATGTGCGGGCTGTCCGGCTGATCCGTCACCAGATGGGTGCCGTAGATCGAGGCCGCGGCCTTGACTCGATCCGGGAAATGCGTGGCGGCGTTGACCGAGTAACGCCCGCTCATGCAGTAGCCGACTGCTCCGACGATTTTCATGTTCGCGGCTTTGTCCGTCTCGGCATGGGCGAGCAGCGCCTTGGTATCTTCCATGATCAGGGGGATGTTGATCGAGGCCATCAGTTCGAACATGCGCTTGCGCTCGGGCGCGTCCGGATCGGCCGGCAGCGGACCCAGCTCCATCACGCCGGAGCGGTAATAGAGATTCGGTAGCATTACGTAATAGCCGGAGGTCGCCAGCCGCCGCGCCATGTCGCGCAACTCCTCGCGGATCGCAGGCGCATCCATGTAGAACAGGATCACCGGAAAAGGCCCGCCGCGCTCGGGATGGCTGATGAATGTCGTGGTATGGCCGTCCTTGGTGGCAATCTCGATCTGCTGGTCGATCATCGCTTGTCTGTCCGGTTCTGTTTTTGCTTCGCGGGACCATCACGATTACAAGGAAATCCGGCACTGACAAGGCTGCCGTGACGCCGTCCGTGGTTGTGGTGGGCTTGAAGTGCCGTTGCAGGATCGCCATTCTCTAATTCGAGCAGATGCAGGCGTATCGCCGGGCGGAGACAAAGATGACCCAAACCAATAATCGGTTTTTCGACGAAATCGGACGCCTGATGAACGACGCGGCCGGCGCAGCGCAGGGCGTCAAGCGCGAGGTCGACGCGGTGGTGCGCAATCAGGCCGAAAAGATCCTGCGCGATCTCGATATCGTCAAGCGCGAGGAGTTCGAGGCCGTGAAGGAGATGGCGCGGCTCGCGCGCGAGGAGAACGAAGCGCTGAAGGCGCGCATCGCGGCGCTCGAAGCCAAATCGGGCGGGTCGAATTAGCCGTCCTCGCAGCCGATGGCGAAGCCCGAAATCAAGCGCGATCTTCCGGTCCTTGCTTTCAAGTCGCAACCGGCGTGGGACGAATGGCTTGCCTCGCGGCCGGCCACGGCGAAAGGTCTGTGGCTGAAACTGGCAAAAAAATCGTCAGGGATAGCAAGCGTCTCAAAGGCAGAAGCGATCGATACGGCGCTCTGTCACGGCTGGATCGACGGCCAGCTGGACAGCTTCGACGACGACTTCTGGCTGATCCGGTTCACGCCACGCCAATCCACCAGCAAATGGTCCGAGAAAAATCGCAGCCGCGCGCTCGAGCTGATCGCGCAAAAGCGCATGCGCCCGGCTGGGTTGCGCGAGATTGATCGCGCCAAGAAGGATGGATACTGGGACACGGCCTATGCGCCGCAAAGCACGGCGGAGGTGCCCGACGATCTTCGCGCGGCATTGGCGGTGAATAGGAAAGCCGGGCGCTTTTTCGAACAACTCGACGGCGCGAACCGTTATTCCATTCTCTACCGGATCCATACGGCGAAAAAGCCGGAAACCCGGGCCGCGCGGATTGCGACATTTGTGGCCATGCTGGCCGAGGGCAAAACGATCCATCCGCAGAAGGTTAAACCCAAGAGAGGCGGATAGCGGTCCGTCGCGTTCTGCATTGACGTTGGTCCGGAGGACCGGGAAACGGCAAAAAATCCGGCGGTTTCCTTGTTATTTCCGGCATTTGAGGCTAGAACGCCGCCACGTCTGCGGCCCCCGCACCCCTGGAGGCTTGCCGGTGACGTGAAACGGGCCGCGATCGCGGCCTTTAACTTTTTGAAAAACAA
>JBQCIZ010000266.1:0-3225 GCA_051953235.1 Nitrobacter sp.
CCGATACGGGTATTGAAAAAATAGCGGGGCATAGACGGACCCTAGCGGCTGAACATGAAACCTGTGAGCCAACCCTTCTCACAAGTTCTTTATCGGACGTCGTTGCAAGCATCCCTACGTATCATTCAGCAGCATATCCATGCTCGTTCGACCTCTAAAGCATTGATAAGCCTTGGATCGGGATCGGCCTTCCCGGAACAGCCCTCGATCTCGCAATGCAGCATCAATTTTGACGCGAAATATTTCACTGGCGAACTTTCCGATCCGCAGTAACTTAAGCCCAGGACGACGAACGTCCCCCTCGCGAAGGAGAGCTGGAATGGCCTGGAAAGCACCGAAAATTGTTGAAGTGCCGGTCGGCATGGAAATCAACATGTATGCTTGCGCGGCACGCAAGTAAGCGTCGCTGCAGTTCTGCGTTTTGACGGAGGCGAACCGCTCGCTGCTCCGATGGTCCTGATCGAGGGATCATCGCAACGAGACGGGATCGCCTCCGCCGCGTTTGGAGACCCCGGAGACGAGTCATGCTGCGCGTCGTCGTTCTGGGAGCCGCAGCCGGAGGCGGCGTGCCGCAATGGAATTGCGGATGTCCGGTTTGCAACGCTGCACGTCAGCATCCGCGCTTGCAGAGTACACAAGCTTCGATCGCGATCAGCGCCGATGATGAGCACTGGTTTCTGATCAATGCCTCGCCGGATCTTCGGCAACAGTTGACGGCAACGTCGCACCTTCATCCGAAATCGGGACACCTGCGTCACACACCTGTTGCCGGCGTTATCCTGACCAACGGCGAAGTCGATGCGGTCGCCGGGCTGTTATCGATGCGTGAGGGCTCACCCTTCACGATCTATGCTCATTCCCGCGTGCTAGCGATCCTGAAGAGCAACAGCATCTTCAATGTGCTCGGCGAGAGTGTTCAGCGCAAAGCAATCGAAATCGACAAATCCTTCGAGCCAAAATTGCGGGACGGTTCATCTAGTGGCATCGAGGTCTTGCCCTTCGCCGTCCCGGGCAAGGGCGCGTGGTATCTCGAGGGCACGGCGGAGGGCGGCGACGCCGACGGCGATACGCTCGGACTGCGCATTACTGACAAGGCGACGGGCAAGCATTTCTTCTTCATCGCGGCCTGCGCGCGGGTGACGCCGGAGCTCGGCGCGCGAATGAAAGGCGCCCCGCTGGTGTTCTTCGACGGCACGGTGTGGCGCGACGACGAACTGATCGCTGCCGGTCTGGGAACCAAGACCGGTCAACGCATGGGGCATATTTCAATGTCGGGAGACGACGGCGCGATCGCCTCGCTTGCCGGTCTCGGCATCGCGCGGAAGATGTTTTTGCACATCAACAACTCAAATCATGCGCTTTTGCCTGGGTCCGCAGAGCGAAAAACGATCGAAGAATCCGGCTGGCAGATTCCGGCCGACGGCACGGAGGTTATCCTGTGAGCGTAACGTCGATCTCATCGGTCGAAAAACGGCCGCCGCTGCAGAGCGCGGAAGAGCTGGAAGCCAGGCTACGCCATATCGGCGCGACGCGCTATCACAGCCTGCACCCCTTTCATCACCTGCTGCACGGCGGCAAGCTCAACAAGGGACAGGTGCAAGCTTGGGCGCTGAACCGCTACTACTATCAGAGCACGATTCCCATCAAGGACGCGGTCGTGATCTCGCGCTTCCGCGACCGCGCCACGCGGCTCGAATGGCGGCATCGCATCGAGGATCATGACGGCGATGTCGGCAGCGAAGGCGGCATCGAGCGCTGGCTCAAGTTGACCGAAGGTCTCGGACTGGACACGGCTTACGTCGAATCGACAGAGGGAATTTTGCCGGCGACGCGGTTCGCGGTCGAAGCCTACGTGCATTTCTGCCGTGACCGGACGCCACTCGAAGCCATCGCCTCTTCGCTCACGGAACTGTTCGCACCGAACCTGCATGAGGAACGGATTTCGGGCATGCTGAAGCACTATGATTTCGTCAACCCCGAGATCATGCGTTACTTCAGTACGCGCCTGAAACAGGCGCCGCGCGACGCCAATTTCGCGCTGAACTACGTCAGGGAACACGCCACCACGCCGGAACAGCGTGAGGCCGTCTGCAACGCCCTGATCTTCAAGACCAATGTGCTTTGGGTTCAACTCGACGCGCTGTATCATGCCTATATCAGCGGACACATTCCGCCCGGCGCATTTGTTCCGGACACCGCTTGAGGCAAACCCAAGGCGAACTCCATGGCAGCGCCGCGATCGCGCAACATCAGCGTCACCGAAGCCAGCCGCCCGATTCTGCCGCGGCATGCCAAGCTGCGCTTCGACGAAACGCGGCAGCGCTGGGTGATCCTGGCGCCGGAACGGGTGCTGGCGCCCGACGACATCGCAGTCGAAGTCCTGCAACTCTGCGACGGCGTGCGCAACGTCGATGCAGTCGTTGATCTGCTGGCGGCGAAATATGCCGCCGACCGCGCCGCGATCGCGACCGACGTGATCGCGATGCTGCAGGATCTCGCCGACAAGGGTTTTCTGGTCGAGGCCCGGGAGGCGAGCGCATGAGCCCGACACTGACCGATGCCGCTCCCCTGCCCGCGGTTGCTGCCGACGGATTGTCGATCCTTGAGTCGCCGAAATCCGCCGCCGAAACATTCGGCATTCCGCTCGCGGTGCTGCTCGAAGTCACGCATCGCTGCCCGCTGCAATGCCCGTATTGCTCCAACCCGGTCGAACTGGAACGCGGCGGTAGCGAACTCACCACAGACGAATGGAAGAAGGTGCTGAGCGAACTCGCCGAGATCGGCGTGCTGCAGATTCATTTTTCCGGCGGCGAACCCACCGCGCGCAAGGACATCGTCGAGCTTGTGCAGCATGCGAGCGATGTCGGGCTCTATACCAACCTCATCACCTCGGCCGTTCTGCTGTCCCGCGACAAGCTGAAGGCGCTGGTCGACGCGGGCCTCTGTCACGTCCAGATCAGTTTTCAAGGCAACGAACCCGCGGTTGCCGACCGCGTCGCCGGGCTGAAGAACGCTCACGACAAAAAGCTCGAGGTGGCGCGCTGGACCCGCGAACTCGACCTGCCGCTCACCGTCAACGCGGTCATGCACCGGCAGAACCTGCACCAGCTTTCCGACATCATCCAGATGGCGGTCGATCTCGACGCCGACCGGCTCGAAGTCGCCAACGTCCAGTATTACGGCTGGGCGCTGAAAAACCGCGCCGCGCTGATGCCAACGCTCGCG
>JBQCIZ010000267.1:0-2957 GCA_051953235.1 Nitrobacter sp.
TCGCTTGATGGTCTTGAGCGGGATCAGCGCGACAATGCGCGCCACGACCGGCTCGAGATGATCCCATAGCCACGCTTCGATCAGGAAGACGATCGCCAGAAACACCCAGAAGACCTGGACAAGGCGGCGCAGCATGATCTCAAGCCTATCACCCGGCCCGGCGCCGGGACAGGCTCACATGTGGATGGCGCGCTTGCCGACCGCAAGGGCGGCTTCCTTGATCGCTTCCGATCGGGTCGGGTGAGCGTGGCAGGTGCGGGCGAGATCCTCGGCCGAGCCGCCGAATTCCATCAGCACGCAGGCCTCGTGGATCATCTCGCCGGCTTCGCGGCCGATGATGTGACAGCCGAGCACGCGATCGGTCTTGGCGTCGGCCAGAATCTTCACAAAACCGTCCGTGGTCTGGTTGACCTTGGAGCGTCCATTCGCCGTGAACGGGAATTTGCCGACGGTGTAGGCGATGCCGGCCTGCTTCAGCTCCTCTTCGGTCTTGCCGACCGAGGACACTTCCGGGGTGGTGTAGACCACGCCGGGGATCACGTCGTAGTTCACGTGGCCGGCCTGGCCGGCCAAAATTTCCGCCACCGCGACGCCTTCGTCCTCGGCCTTGTGCGCGAGCATCGGTCCCTTGATCACGTCACCGATGGCGTAGACACCTTTCACGTTGGTCGCGAAGTGGTTGTCGATCTCGACGCGGCCGCGGTTGTCCAGTGCGACGCCGGCTTCCTTCAGGCCAAGGCCGTCGGTGTAGGGCGTGCGGCCGATCGCGACCAGCACGACATCGGCTTCGATCTTTTCCGCCGCGCCACCGGCGGCCGGTTCGACCTGCGCCACCAGCGTCTTGCCCGAGGTATCGACGCCCGTGACCTTGGCGCCGAGCTTGAACGCAAAGCCCTGCTTCTCGAGGATGCGCTGGAACTGTTTTGCGACTTCGCCGTCCATGCCGGGCAGGATGCGGTCGAGGAATTCCACCACCGTCACCTCAGCGCCGAGGCGATGCCACACCGAGCCGAGCTCGAGGCCGATCACGCCGGCGCCGACGATCAGGAGCTTGCCCGGCACCTTGTCGAGCGACAACGCGCCGGTGGACGACACGATGCGCTTCTCGTCGATCTCGATGCCTTTAAGCTTTGCGACATCGGAGCCGGTGGCGATGACGATGTTCTTGGTCTCGACGGTCTGGGTCTTGCCGTCGTTGCCGGTCACCTCGACCTTGCCGGTGCCAAGAATCCTGCCCTTGCCGACGATGACGTCGATCTTGTTCTTCTTCATCAAAAACTCGACGCCCTTGACGTTGCCGTCGATGCCCTGCTGCTTGAAATTCATCATTGCGGGCAGGTCGAGCTTCGGCGCGGACACCGAGACGCCCATCTTGGCGAACGAGTGTCCGGCTTCCTCGAACATTTCCGAGGCATGCAGCAGCGCCTTCGACGGCATGCAACCGACGTTGAGGCAGGTGCCGCCGAGCGTCGCATTCTTCTCGACCACGGCGACCTTCATGCCGAGCTGCGCCGCGCGGATCGCGCAGACATAGCCGCCGGGGCCGGTGCCGATAACAACGAGGTCGTAGGAAGCCATGATCTCAAATCCCGTTTACGTTTAGCGTCCGCCGGAGACGTTCATGGTCATGCCGGCGACATAGGATGCCTCGTCCGACAATAGCCAGACGATGGCGTTGGCGATTTCGTCGGCGGTGCCGACCCGCTGCATCGGCACCGTCTTGGCGAGACGATGATGGCGGTCCGGCTCGCCGCCGCTGGCGTGGATCTCCGTGTCGATCAGGCCCGGACGAATGCCGACCACGCGGATGCCTTCTCCCGCGACCTCATTCGAGAGCCCGGTGGTGAAGGTGTCGATCGCGCCTTTCGAGGCGGCGTAGTCGACATAGGTGTTGGCCGAACCGAGCTGCGCCGCGACCGACGAGATGTTGACGATGACGCCGCCCTTGCCGCCGTGCTTGGTGGACAGGCGCTTCACGGCTTCGCGCGCGCAGAGGAAGCTGCCGGTGACGTTGACCCGCAGCATGTGGTTGATGCGCTCCGCGGTCAGGTTCTCGACCCGCGCTGTCTGGCCGACAATGCCGGCATTGTTGACCAGCGCGCCGAGCGTGCCGAAACCATCCGCCGCCGTGAACAGTGCGAGGATGTCGCGCTCCTCGCCGACGTCGCATTTCACCGCCAGCGCCTTGCCGTTGCTGGTTTCGATGGCGGCCACCACCTCGTCGGCGGCCTTTTTATTGGTGGCGTAGCCGATCACCACGCGCCAGCCGCGCTTTGCTGCAGCCAGCGCCGCCGCGCGGCCGATGCCGCGGCTGCCTCCGGTGATGACGACGACGTTATCCATCAGAATTTCCAGACGTCATGAACAAATTTTATTTTCGATCGTCATGCCCGGCCTTGTGCCGGGCATCCATCTTTCTTCAGAAGGATGGATTGCCGGGTCAAGCCCGGCAATGACGAGAACGAGGCGCTTACAGATCCAGCACCAGCCGGGCCGGGTCTTCGAGCGATTCCTTGACGCGGACCAGGAATGTCACGGCTTCCTTGCCGTCGATGACGCGGTGATCGTAGCTCAGCGCCAGATACATCATCGGGCGGATTTCGACCTTGCCGCCGATCGCCATCGGCCGTTCCTGGATCTTGTGCATGCCGAGAATACCGGCCTGCGGCGCGTTCAGGATCGGCGTCGACATCAGCGAGCCGTAGATGCCGCCGTTGGTGATGGTGAAGGTGCCGCCCTGCATCTCGTCGATGCCGAGCTTGCCGTCGCGGGCGCGGCGTCCGAAATCGGCAATGGTCTTCTCGATGCCGGCGACCGAAAGCAGATCGGCGTTGCGGACCACCGGAACCACGAGACCCTTCTCGGTGCCGACGGCGATGCCGATGTGATAGTAATTCTTGAATACGAGATCGGTGCCGTCGATCTCGGCATTCACAGCGGGGATTTCCTTCAGCGCC
>JBQCIZ010000268.1:0-3814 GCA_051953235.1 Nitrobacter sp.
CCTCGAAAATGCAGGGCACCGGAAGATCGGCTTGAACGTCAAGTTCACCGCCGTGCTGCTGGCCCAACACGGCATCGTCATGCAGAATCACGATGACGTCGAGCTGATCTCCTATGCGCTCGATGCCGGACGCGGCTCCCATGACATTGAATGGCTGGCGCAACGCTGGCTCGGCCACACCGCACTGGGCTATGGCGAACTGATCGGCAGCGGCAAGAACAAGCTCGCCTTCGATCAGGTGACGATCGAGCGCGCCACGGCCTATGCGGCGGAATACGCCGACCTGACCCTGCGGCTGTGGCGGGTACTGAAGCCGCGGCTCGTCGCCGAACGCATGAATGCGGTTTACGAGACGCTGGAACGGCCGATGATCGCGACGCTGGCGCGGATGGAACGGCGCGGTATCACCATCGACCGTCAGGTGCTGTCGCGGCTGTCGGGCGAATTCGCACAGACCGCCGCGCGGCTGGAAGCGGACATCCAGGAACTCGCAGGCGAGCCGATCAATGTCGGCAGCCCGAAGCAGATCGGCGACATCATGTTCGGCAAGATGGGATTGCCGGGCGGCAGCAAGACCAAGACCGGCGCATGGTCCACCTCGGCCCAGATCCTCGACGAACTCGCCGAGCAGGGCCACGAATTCCCGCGCAAGATCCTCGACTGGCGTCAAGTCTCGAAGCTGAAATCGACCTACACCGACGCACTGCCGGAATACGTCAACCCGCAGACCAAGCGCGTGCACACGACCTACGCGCTCGCCGCCACCACTACCGGCCGGCTGTCGTCGAACGAGCCGAACCTGCAGAACATTCCCGTGCGCAACGAGGAAGGCCGCAAGATCCGCCGCGCTTTCATCGCGACACCCGGCCACAAGCTGGTCTCCGCCGATTACTCCCAGATCGAACTGCGGCTGCTGGCGGAGATCGCCGACATTCCCGTGCTGAAGCAGGCCTTCCGTGACGGGCTCGACATTCACGCCATGACGGCGTCGGAAATGTTCGGCGTGCCGGTGAAGGGCATGGCGAGCGAAATCCGCCGCCGCGCCAAGGCGATCAATTTCGGCATCATCTACGGCATCTCGGCGTTCGGCCTCGCCAACCAGCTCGGCATTCCGCGTGAGGAAGCCTCGGCCTATATCAAAAAGTATTTCGAGCGCTTCCCCGGTATCCGGGCCTACATGGATTCGACCCGCGACTTCTGCAGGGAGCACGGCTACGTTGAAACGCTGTTCGGACGTAAATGTCATTATCCCGACATCAAGTCGCCGAATCCCTCGCACCGCGCCTTCAACGAGCGCGCCGCGATCAATGCGCGGCTGCAGGGCACCGCCGCCGACATCATCCGCCGCGCCATGGCGCGGATGGACGACGCGCTCACGGAGAAGAAGCTGTCGGCGAAAATGCTGCTGCAGGTGCACGACGAACTGATTTTCGAAGTGCCGGACGATGAGGTCGCGGCGACGCTGCCCGTCGTGCAGCATGTCATGCAGGACGCGCCGTTCCCAGCGGTGCTGCTGTCGGTGCCGCTGCAGGTCGACGCCCGCGCCGCCGGCAATTGGGACGAGGCGCATTGAGCGGCTTGCCTGCCCCGTTATGCCCGCGAAGGCGGGCATCCAGTATTCCGAAACGTCAATCTGCAATCGCAGACCATGGTGTATACTGGATCGTCCGCCTTCGCGGACGATGACGACCTCATCCAAGCCATCTTAGTGGTTCAAGATTTATGCCCCACCTCTCCTCCCTGCTCGGCTTTGCCCTCGTCGCGCTCGGCATGGTGCTGACGCCGGGGCCAAACATGATCTACCTGATCTCGCGTTCGATCACCCAAGGCCGCATCGCCGGGCTGATCTCGCTCGGCGGCGTCGCGCTGGGCTTCGTGGTGTACATGCTGTGCGCCGCGTTCGGCATCACGGCGCTTCTGTTCGCCGTGCCCTATGCCTATGACGCGCTGCGGCTGGCTGGCGCGGCGTATCTGCTGTGGCTCGCCTGGCAGGCCGTCAGACCGAACGGCCGCTCGCCGTTTCAGGTGCGCGCGCTTCCTGTCGACAGCCCGCGAAAACTGTTCGCTATGGGGTTCGTCACCAATCTACTGAACCCGAAGATCGCGATGCTCTATCTGGCGCTGCTGCCGCAGTTCATCGATCCCGCGCAGGGCAGCGTCCTGATGCAGTCCGTCGTGTTCGGCACGGCGCAGATCGTTATCAGCGTCAGCGTCAATGCAGGAATCGCGATCGCTGCCGGCGCGATCGCAGCCTTCCTCGGCGCGCGGCCGGCGTGGCTGAAGGTGCAGCGCTGGCTAATGGGTACGGTGCTTGCCGGCCTTGCGCTACGCATGGCGTTCGAGACACGGAAAGCGTGATCGCTTCTTTCCCCTCTCCCCTTGTGGGAGCCGAGACGAGCGAAGCTCGCTTTTAGGTGGCGAAATCGAGCACAGCGAGATTGAGCCAAGTGAGGGGTTCTTAGCTTACGAAAGCACAACGACCCCTCACCCGCCTTCGATGCTTCGCATCTCAGGCACCCTCTCCCACCCCGCGCAGCAATTGCTGCACTTGAGGGAGAGGGAAGAAAACAAGCGCTGCTGCGCCTGCTCTAATCCAACTTCGCGTCCATCCCGCGCTTGACGCCCGGCCGCGCCATTAGTTGCGCGTACCAGCGCTGCACGTTTGGGAAATCGGCGAGATCGACCTTGTGGCGCGGATGCCGCCACGCCCAGCCGAGAATGGCGAAATCGGCGACCGACAGCGCATCCGCGACGTACTCGCGACCGGCCAGACGCTTGTCGAGCACGCCGTAGAGCCGGCGCGTCTCGGTCATGTAACGCTTCAGGCCGTAGGCGCGGTCCTGCTCGCTTTCGAGCGCAATGAAATGATGCACCTGTCCTGGCATCGGGCCGAAACCACCCATCTGCCACATCAGCCATTCCAGCACCGGAATACGCTCGATCAGTGGCTTGGGAAGGAACTTGCCGGTCTTCTCGCCGAGATAGAGCAGGATCGCGCCGGATTCGAATACGCTGACACGTTGGCCACCCGGGCCGTCGGGATCGACGATCGCCGGAATCTTGTTGTTCGGGCTGATGGCAAGGAATTCCGGCTTGAACTGATCGCCCTTGCTGATGTTCACGGGGATCACGCGGTACGGCAGCCCCATTTCCTCCAGCGCAACGCTGATCTTGCGGCCGTTCGGCGTGTTCCAGGTGTGCAGTTCAATGGTCATTTCCGGCATCCCCCGCGACAGTGCGGTATCCAGTAGCCTGAAATCTCGCCCCATCACAACCGCCGCCCCGGAATGGCGCCTCTGTTGACAGCCCAAATGTCGGCACTGGAATGCGCGCGGATTGGCCGATACATTGCGCCGCATTTAGCCAAGAGAGCATCCGTGTCCAAATCAGCTTCCCGTGCCCGCCTCGCCGAGATCATTCGCACCCGCTCGTTCGGACGCGGCGAGATCACCCTGGCCTCCGGCCGCAAAAGCGATTTCTACTTCAACCTCAAGCCGACCATGCTCGACCCCGAGGGCGCGGCGTTGCTCGCGGAGCTGAGTTTCGAAGCGCTGAAGGACGACAGACTGGATTATATCGGGGGCCTCGAGATGGGCGCGGTGCCGCTCGCCGGCGCCATTGCGCAACTCTCCTGGCTCAAGGGTCATCCGATCGCGGCGTTCTTCGTGCGCAAGAAGCCGAAGGAGCACGGCGCACGGCTGTCGGTCGAAGGTCTGACCAAGACCGAAAGCCTCAAGGGCAAGCGCGTCGTCATCGTCGAGGATGTCACCACCACCGGCGGCTCGGCCATCAAGGCCGTGGACTCCGTGCGCGA
>JBQCIZ010000269.1:0-3646 GCA_051953235.1 Nitrobacter sp.
CGCAGGTGATGCGGTTGACCGAGGCCGCTGCTGCGCGGGTCCGCGAACTGACCGCGCGCACCGATTCCGAGATTGTCGGCCTGCGGGTCGGCATCAAGAACGGCGGCTGCGCCGGCCAGTCCTACACGGTCGAATATGCCCACGACATCAAGCCGTCGGACGAAGTGGTCGAGGACAAGGGCGTCAAGGTGCTGGTCGACCCCAAGGCGGTGCTGTTCCTGCTGGGCACCGAGATGGACTACAAGGCCGACAAGATGCAGGCCCAGTTCATCTTCAACAACCCGAATCAGGTCTCGGCCTGCGGCTGCGGCGAGTCCGTGCAGCTCACGCCCGCGAAGATCGACGGCTGAGCTAGCCGCCCGGTCTCTCAACGCATTCAACCGTCATCCTGAGAAACGCGCAGGCGGAGCAATCGCTCCGCCAGCTTACTTGCGCTGCGCCTCGAAGGATGGCCTCATCCGCATTCTGTACCCATCCTTCGAGGCCCAACCTTCGGCCGGGCACGTCAGGATGACGCTGCCGCCCTTATGATGGCAACAGCGCTTTGCAGGGGCTGATGGAATGGACCGCGAATTCCTCCTCGATCTCTTTGCGAGTTTCGGCCCCGTCACGCTGCGCAAGATGTTTTCCGGCTTCGGCATTTCCGTCGATGGAGTAAATTTCGCCATGGCGTTGCGTGCGGGCCTGATCTTCCGCGCCGACGAGCAGACCATTCCGCGCTTCGAGGCCGAAGGCGCAAGGCCGTTCGAATATCCGACCCGTGCCAAGACCGTCACGGTGATGTCGTACTGGCATGTGCCGGAGCGGCTGTACGACGATCCGGAGGAGCTTGCCGTCTGGGCGCGGGACGCGCTGGCGGCGGCGCAACGTGCCAAGTTGAAGAAGCAGCCAAAGGCGCCGCGAAAAGCGAAGGCTTCTATCGCTAAGGCAGCCAGACTGACGGTCAGGACAAAAGCGGCTGCCAAAAAGAAAACGTCGCGCAAGCGGAAAGCATCATCCTGAGACGCGCGAGAAAAAGCGCGCATCTCAGGGGGACGATTCAGCAGTTGCCGCTCAGGCCACCTGAATCTGCACTTCGGCGGAGTATTCCGGGTCGGCCTCGCAGATCACGCGATTGCGGCCGTTGCGCTTGGCGGCATAGAGGCAGGCGTCGGCGCGCTCGATCAGCGAGTCCGTGGTGTCGCCGGGGCGCAGGATCGACACGCCGACCGAAATGGTGACGCGGCCCAGGATTTCGCCGGTCGACTTCTTCTTCAATTCCTTGGCCATCACGGCGCGGCGAATGTGATCGGCGACCGTCAATGCCTGCCGCATGCCGGTGTTCGGCAGCACCACCGCGAATTCCTCGCCACCGTAGCGCGCGGTGATGTCCTGGCCCTTGATGGTTTGCTTCAGCGACATCGCCACCAGCCGCAGCACCTGGTCGCCGGTAAGATGGCCGTAGTTGTCGTTGAACGACTTGAAGTGATCAATGTCGAACATCAGGAGCGACAGCGGGCCGCCTTCCTTGATCGCCAGCGCGACCGCATCCTCGACGGCACGGTCGAAATATTTCCGGTTGCCGAGTCCGGTGAGCGGATCGGTCAGGCTCTCAGCGCGGATCGCCTCGAGGCTCTGCTGCAGGTTGTTGATCTCGACCTTGGAGATCGCGAGACGATCTTCCAGCGCCTTGTTGGTTTCCTGCATCTCGCGGGTGGATTTCACCAGCGCCTCGACTACCGCCCGGACCTGCTCGTGATCCTTGGCCGCGTCGAGTCTCTCGGTCGCGCCCTTCAGGCTGTTGCCGAAACTGGTCGTCATGCCGAGCGCGTCGGTGATCAGGGTCATCACGTCGTCGATCTCGTTGATGACGCGCGCGCCGACCTTGTCGATGCGGTCGGTGGTCCTGATCTGGGAGAGGTAGGTTTCGTAGATCTGTTCGAGATCGGCTTCGGTCAGCTTGCCGCTGCGCGCCAGTGTCTCGTTGATGATCTTGTTGAGGGAGGAGTTGTAGCCGGTGGCGTAGACGTACCAGATCTCGTAGTTGCGCGGAATCGCAGTCTGCCGCAACGACCGGATTTGGCCGAGCGCCACCTCCGCGAACGCCATGGTGCGTTCATGTTCGTCCAGCCCAATCACTTTTGCGTCCCCGCCGATGACCACAGGTCATCGCCCCAAACGGCGTAATGTCAGCCTTGAGTATTGTTCGCAGGCTAACGGCAGAGAGTTTACGCGCGGTAAACGGGTTCCAGCAGGCAAACCTCGCGGGCGTGCGAACGCCCGCTGTCAGACGCGGGCGCGGATCGGACGCAGCAGGAAGGCCGGCAGGTGGGAATGATCGCCGGGCTCGGAGACGGGCTCACGGCGCGGCGCCGGTGCACGTCCGATCGAGGGCGGCTGGGGAGCGGCGGCGATGGGCGCCGCGGCAGCAGCAGCCGGTGCATCGTGGCGCGGCCGATCGCCGTTGGAGCGGCGAGGCTCGCGGCGCGGTTTCTGTCCATCGCGCTTGCGGTCGCGGCCGTGACGCGATCGCGAGGGGCGTTCGGCCGATGCCGCATCGGTGGACTCCGCCGTGGCACCATCCGTCGGCGCTTCATAGCCGGGAAGGTCGGTCTTCGGGATGTCCTGGCCGGTCAGCTTTTCGATTGCGGCGAGGGATTTGAAATCGGCGGGGCAGACGATGGTAATCGCGGTGCCGGTACGTCCGGCGCGGCCGGTGCGGCCGATGCGATGTACGTAGTCATCCGGATGATGCGGCACGTCGAAATTGAAGACGTGGCTGACTTCGGGAATGTCGAGGCCGCGCGCAGCGACGTCGGAGGCGACCAAGAGCGGCAACTCGCCCTTGCGGAACTGGTCGAGCGCGGCCATGCGCGCGGTTTGGTCCATGTCGCCATGCAGAGCGCAAACGGCGAAGCCGTGCTTCTGAAGCGACTTGTAGACGATCGCCACGTCGCGCTTGCGGTTGCAGAAGATGATCGCGTTCTTGAGATCCTTGGCGTCGCGCAAGAGGCGGCGCAGCATATCGCGTTTGTCGTGCGGCTCGCGGCCGCAACTGACCTGACCCTGCGTGACGGTGGCCGCAGTGGTCGCCGGACGGGAGACCTCGACCTTCTCCGGATTGTGCAGGAACTGGTCGGTAACGCGACGGATTTCCGGCGGCATGGTCGCCGTGAAGAACAGGGTCTGCCGGGTGAACGGCACCAGCTTGCAGATGCGTTCGATGTCGGGAATGAAGCCCATGTCCAGCATGCGGTCGGCTTCATCGATCACCAGCAGCTCGACGCCGGTGAGCAGCAATCCGCCGCGTTCGGTGTGGTCGAGCAGGCGGCCCGGCGTTGCAATCAGCACATCGACGCCGCGCGTCAGTTTCATGTCCTGGTCGCCAAACGAGACGCCGCCGATCAGCAGCGCGACGTTGAGCTTTTGGCCCGCGCCGTACTTGTCGAATTGTTCCTTGACCTGGGCAGCGAGTTCGCGGGTCGGCTCGAGGATCAGCGTGCGCGGCATGCGGGCCCGGGCGCGACCCTTTTCGAGCAATGTGAGCATGGGCAGGACGAAGGCAGCGGTCTTGCCGGTGCCGGTCTGGGCGATGCCGAGAACGTCGCGGCGGGCCAGAACGTGCGGGATTGCCTGATCCTGAATGGGGGTTGGGGTGGTGTAGCCT
>JBQCIZ010000270.1:0-7640 GCA_051953235.1 Nitrobacter sp.
CGCCGCGCTGA
Source organism: Nitrobacter sp. (assembly GCA_051953235.1). Lineage (GTDB taxonomy): Bacteria > Pseudomonadota > Alphaproteobacteria > Rhizobiales > Xanthobacteraceae > Nitrobacter. The sequence continues at coordinate 12 of JBQCIZ010000270.1, forward strand.
TCGTCGGCGGTTTCGCGCTCCTGACGTCGCGGCCTGTGTGGGCCGGACTCCTGCTGGGACTGCTGACGTTCAAGCCCCAGTTCTGTCTCCTGGTCCCCTTCGCATTGATCGCCGCCGGGTCCTGGCGCGCGGTGATCGCGGCCGCCGTGTCGCCGCCCGTGATGATGGCTCTCAGCGGCATGATGTTCGGCTGGGATTTGTGGGTGCGCTGGATTCCGCTGGTCTGGTCGAACGTGAACAGTTCGAACGACCTGTGGATCGAGACCGGCCGGATGTGGGGCAACAGCGTCTACACCTGCGCCGTGCTGCTCGGCGCATCGGCGGCAATCGCATCTGTCGTTCAGTTGCTCGCGATCGGCGGCGCGGTCGTTGCGGTTGTGGCCGCCTTTCGGTTGCGGCTCGGCGGGATGGAAAAGACGGCTGTGTTTCTCGCAGCGACGGTACTCGCGGCGCCGCATTCCGGGCTCTACGATATGATCCTGCTGCAGATTGCGGTGGTGCTCTTGCTGTTGGCGCGCGACACCGTGCGGCAGCCCTGGCCATGGGGACTTGCTTTCGCCGTCTGGCTTCTCCCGGCACTGGGTCCGCCGGCGCTGTTCGGAGCGAGCCGGCTTGGCCCGCTGGTGCCGATCGCACTTATCATGTCCGCGTTGTTTGGAGGTGATGTTCGCAGCATCCGGACTGGAGAGAGCGAGACAGCGCCGGAGGCCGAGCCGTACGCATCACCCGCGTCGGGCTAGGGCGCGGACGGACCATCGGTCGGAGTCACTCAATCGGCGATGAGAGCGTGCGTGATCGGCCTTCCGTTCACGGGCATTTTCGAAATAGGGTGAGCAGTATCGAATCGACGAGGCCACACATGACCATCCGCCTGCACCGCGGCGATCTGCCGGACCAGGACCTCAAGCGCTATACTCATTCGGCGGCGATCGACACCGAGACCATGGGCCTCAATCCGCATCGCGACCGGCTCTGCGTGGTACAGATGTCGCCGGGCGACGGCTCGGCCGACGTGATCCAGATCGCGCACGGCCAGCGTGATGCGCCCAATCTGAAGAAGCTCCTGGCCGACACGAACATCGTGAAGATCTTCCACTTCGCGCGCTTCGATCTTGCCGCACTCTCCAATGCGTTCGGCGTGATGCCGCAGCCGGTCTACTGCACCAAGATCGCCTCGCGGCTCACCCGCACCTACACCGATCGCCACGGCCTCAAGGATCTCGTGCGCGAGCTTCTCAGCATCGACCTGTCGAAGCAGCAGCAGTCGAGCGACTGGGGCGCGCAGACCTTAAGCGATGCGCAACTCACCTACGCCGCCTCCGACGTGCTGCATCTGCATGCGCTGCGCGATAAGCTCGACGCCATGCTCGCGCGCGAGAATCGCGAGGGCATGGCGCGCGCCTGCTTCGAGTTCCTGCCGACGCGGGCCAGGCTCGATCTCTCCGGCTGGGAAGCCGAGGACATTTTAGCGCATTCGTGAGCGGCGCCCGGCAGGCCGGGACGGCGGGGGCGTGGTACGGCGATTTCGCCCCTTTTCGGTCACACTCCTCGTTCTCGGTGGACACGGGTGCGGCGGTCTTCACGGTGAGTTCAGCAATCGCGTTCAAAATCCGCGGACGACCATATTTCGCGGTGTCTTGAGGATAGGTCGCGGCGCGATGTCCGGGCTGCGGAAATCGGCCGTTCGCGGTAGAATGACCAGATCAGGCGCCTGGAGCAGCGGTGTATTCGGTTCAGAATCCGACCTATCAAGTTGGTTTGGAGGCGCGCTTTGCCCGTGCAGCGCGTCACAGCCGCATGGTGCGGGTATTGCGGGTCGCGGTTCCGGCGGTGGTCGGCCTCGTGCTGGCGGCGCTGGTCGCGATCGCGGTCTTCAATCCGTTCCGCGCGCTGTCGAAGCTGCCGCTCGACATGGGCAACCTCGTCGTCTCCGGCACCAAGATCACGATGGAATCGCCGCATCTGTCCGGCTTCACGCCGGACAAGCGGCCATACGAAATGTGGGCCAAGACCGCGACGCAGGACATCACCGATCCCGATCACGTCGAGCTCCACACCCTGCGCGCAAAGGTGCTGATGGAAGACCAGACGACGGTGACGATGGATGCCCGTACCGGATTGTTCGACACGAAGACGCAGATCCTCGATCTGCACAAGGACATCTTCTTGCAGTCCTCGACAGGTTATGAAGCGCGGCTGACCCATGCGCTGGTGGACATGGCACAGGGCACGGTGACGTCGGAGCAGCCGGTCGATGTCAAGCTCCTGAACGGGACGCTGACCGCCGATCGGATGAAGGTGACTGAAAAGGGCGACGTGGTGCGATTCGAAGACAACGTCGTGATGCATCTGATCATGGATCATCCGCTCACAACGACGCCCGCGAGCGAGGAGCCGGCCCCTCCGCCGCCGCCTGTTGCAACAGAACGTCCGCGCGCACGGGCGCACAAGCGCGGCCATACCAGCAGCAATACGAAATGAATCCGACCATGCAGAATCCTTCCGATCGTTCGCTGACGCGCCGCATCCTTGGCATCATCGGCACCGGCCTGTTCGCCTTCGTCGTCATGACGGCGAGCGACGCCGCCGGGCAAAGTTCGGTGCAGGGCGTTCCCAACGCGATGCAGGGCTTTTCGCAGAATCGCGATCAGCCGATTCAGATCGAGGCGGCGGCGCTCGAACTGCGCGACAAGAAGAAGGAGGCGACGTTCTCCGGTAACGTCAAGGTGGTGCAGGGCGACACCACCATGACCTCGAAAACGCTTGTGGTGTATTACGAAGGCGGCAACTCCACTACCAACAGCAAAAGCAAGGCTGCGCCGGCGAAGACGACGATGACATCGGCGACACCGGGGCCGGCGGGTGCATCCTCGATCAAGCGGCTGGAAGCCAGGGGCAACGTGGTGGTGACCCAGAAGGATCAGGTCGTCACCGGCGACACTGCGATCTTCGATACCAAGACCAATCTGGTCACGATGCTCGGCGGCGTCGTGCTGACCCAGGGCAAGAACGTGCTGCGCGGCGACCGGCTGCTTGTCGACATGACGACGGGCGTGTCGCGCGTCGAATCGAACAGCGGGCGGGTGCAGGGTCTGTTCCAGTCATCGGGGCAGCAGGGCGGGGGGCCTCTCCCCGGGCCGATGCCGCTCTCCGGATCGCCGCAGAAACCCGGATCCTCACAAAAACCCAAATAATGTCAGCTAGCTATCAAACCCCGGGTCGGGAGGTTGAACCCGTCGCGGCCCGTCTGTATCTAGCGCGAACGGGCTTGCCGGCGCGGCGATGGTGCCGCGTCGTGAGTTCCGGTGTTTCGCTGGGCAACGGCCGTCGCCTCGGTCATGCTGCGAGGGCGAATCAGGCGAGAGCCGCGGCGTTTGAGCGGACGACCGTGAGAGGCTGAGCGAAGCGCCTATGGTGGATATCTTCAGCGTGTTCCGCAAACGCCCGCCGAAGCGCGGGCCGCAAGGGTTTGCGCGGAGCCATGCGGACATCACGGCGCTCGGCGACAGCATCGGCGACATGCTGTCGAACCCGGTGCGCGACGCGCCGTCGATCGCGCGCGAGACGCTGCGCGATGCTCCGCCGGTATCTCCGCAAGCCCGGCCGCAGGCGCGTCCAACGCGGGAAGCTCCGCGTCAGCGCGCGGCCACCAACGGCGCCGCGGCGCCACGGATGGCGACGCGCCCCGGCTATCTTGCCGTGCACAGCGTCGAAAAGAGTTTCGGCTCCCGTCACGTCGTTCGCGGTGTCAGCATCTACGTTCGCCGCGGCGAAGCGGTCGGGCTCCTGGGTCCGAACGGCGCCGGCAAGACCACCGTGTTCTACATGATCACCGGCCTTATTCCTGCTGATCGCGGCGCGATCGAACTCGACGGTCATGACGTTACGAAGCTGCCGATGTATCAGCGGGCGCGGCTCGGCATCGGCTATCTGCCGCAGGAAGCCTCGATCTTTCGCGGCCTTACCGTCGAGCAGAACATCCGCGCTGTGCTGGAAGTGGTGGAGCCGAGCAAGAAGAAGCGCGAAGCCGAGCTCGACGCGCTGCTCGAGGAATTCAACATCACGCGCCTGCGCAAGACGCCGTCGATCGCGCTCTCCGGCGGCGAGCGGCGGCGCGTGGCAATCGCGCGCGCGCTGGCGACGCGTCCGAACTACATGCTGCTCGACGAGCCGTTCGCCGGCATCGATCCGATCGCGGTCGGCGACATCCAGGATCTGGTACGCCATCTGACCAATCGCGGCATCGGCGTGCTGATCACCGACCACAACGTGCGCGAAACGCTCGGCCTGACCGATCGCGCCTATATCGTCTATGCCGGTGAAATCCTGACCGAGGGCACCCCCGACGAGATCGTCAACGATCCGGATGTGCGGCGGCTGTATCTCGGCGAGGAATTCCGCCTGTAGGCAGGCGGTAGGCGGCCGAGACCGCAAGCCGTCTCGCCTCATCAGATGGTCCAACGCATCTAACGCATCGGGCCGTATACATTGCCTCCGGAAAGAGATAAGCAAGAATCGGACCAATTTCCCGATCACCCTTTCTTCCATGGCGCTGACGCAGAGACTCGAGTTCCGCCAATCCCAGTCGCTGGTGATGACGCCGCAGCTGATGCAGGCGATCAAGCTGCTGCAGCTGTCGAATCTCGATCTGGTGGCCTTTGTCGAGGAAGAGCTGGAGCGGAACCCGCTGCTGGAGCGCGCCAGCGATGGCCCCGAGCCGGCGGTGGCCGGAGAGCCGGCTCAGGAGGCCGGATTCTCCGAAGGCGACGATGCGGCGGGACTCGGGGACGATGGCGGCGCGGGCGGTCCGGATACGGAGCCTGCCGCCGAGGAGTGGATGAGCCGCGACCTCGGCAGCCGCACGGACATCGAACAGACCTTCGACAGCGGCCTCGAAAACGTCTTTCCCGAGGAGCCGGCCGAGGCTGCGGCGCGGACCGCGCAGGATGCCGCGCCCACCGCCTTCACCGAATGGGGTGGCGGCGCCTCAAACGACGACGACTACAATCTCGAGGCCTTCGTTGCGGCCGAGGTGACCCTCGGCGAGCATCTGGCTGAACAGCTCGCGGTCGCCGTCACGGCGCCGGCGCAGCGCATGATCGGGCAGTACCTGATCGATCTCGTCGATGACGCCGGTTACCTGCCGTCCGATCTCGGCGACGCCGGCGACAAACTCGGCGCGAGCGAGAATGAGGTCGCAGCGGTGCTCGCGGTGCTGCAGACCTTTGATCCGCCCGGGGTCTGTGCACGAAATTTGAGCGAATGCCTCGCGATTCAGCTCCGCGAGAAAGACCGCTACGATCCGGCGATGCAGGCGCTGGTCGAGCACCTCGAACTGCTGGCGAAGCGCGATATCGCGAGCTTGCGCAAGATCTGCCGTGTCGACGACGAAGACCTCGCGGACATGATCGGCGAAATCCGCCACCTCGATCCAAAGCCGGGCCTGAAGTTCGGCACCACGCGCGCGCAAACCGTGGTGCCCGACGTCTATGTGCGGCCGGGGCCCGACGGCGGCTGGCTCGTGGAGCTCAACAGCGATACGCTGCCGCGTGTGCTGGTCAACCAGACCTACTACACCGAACTATCGAAGACGATCCGCAAGGACGGCGACAAGTCCTACTTCACCGACTGCCTGCAGAATGCGACCTGGCTGGTCCGCGCGCTCGATCAGCGCGCCCGCACCATTCTGAAAGTCGCGACCGAGATCGTGCGCCAGCAGGATGGATTCTTCACCTCGGGTGTCGCGCACCTGAGACCGCTCAATCTCAAAACGATTGCGGACGCGATCCAGATGCACGAGTCGACGGTGTCGCGCGTCACGGCGAACAAATACATGGCGACAAATCGCGGCATTTTTGAACTGAAGTATTTCTTCACCGCGTCGATCGCCTCGGCCGACGGCGGCGACGCCCATTCGGCGGAAGCGGTCCGCCATCATATCAAACAATTGATCGACGCGGAAAGTCCGTCGGCCATTCTGTCGGACGATACCATCGTGGAACGATTGCGCGAGTCGGGCATTGATATCGCCCGCCGCACCGTGGCGAAATATCGCGAGGCCTTGCGAATTCCTTCCTCTGTGCAGCGCCGCCGCGACAAGCAGAGCCTGCTCGGCAGCACGGTCGCGGTCTGATTCTAACATTGTCATCCCGTTTCAGCGAGCCTTCTTGCGAATGTTCATTCCATCGGGCGGCGGCGCCTGCCCCAACATCCGACCGCTTCCGCGACACTGCGACGGCTTGATTGCGCGCGCGGCTCGTCTGATAATCAGTCCCCACTCATGACGAATGAGGCATGCCATGACTCTTCGAATCTCGGGCAAGAGCATCAGTGTCGGAGAAGCGCTGCGTGGGCGCGTCAGCGATCGCACCGATGAAGTGCTGCGAAAATATTTCGACGGCAACTATTCGGGTCACATCACGCTGAGCAAGGATGGCTTCGGCTTCCGCACCGACTGCGCGCTGCATCTGGATTCCGGCGTGACGCTCGAAGCCGAATCCAGCGCGGCGGATGCCTATGCGAGCGCCGATCAGGCGCTGCTGCAGATCGAGAAGCGTCTTCGCCGCTACAAGAGTCGCCTGAAGGATCGCTCGGCGCGCAAGGCGCACGCCGCGGCGGAAGCGATCGCGGAGCTGGATGCGCCGAGCTACATCATTGAAGCGCCGGCCATGGACAGCGACGACGAGGTCGCCGCGTTCAATCCGGTCATCATCGCGGAAGCCACGACGTCGCTGAGACGGCTGTCGGTCAGCGAAGCGGTGATGGAACTCGACTTCACCGGCGCGTCCGTCCTGGTATTCCAGCATGGCTCCACAGGCCGGGTTAACGTCATCTATCGCCGGACTGACGGAAATGTCGGATGGGTCGATCCGCCGGTGGTTAACGGCGGTGCATGACACCGCCGCCATTGACGCGCTGCGGGGCCATCCCTATGGTCCGCCGCCTTTCGGAGCGGGTTTTCCCCCGGTTTCAACGAAAGTTTCAGAATTGGCATTGGTCTTGCGTTAGACTATAAGCCCCGGTCATCCGCGACAGGCCGGGGTTTCGAGCCGCAGCCCATGTGTCCTTCGCCCGTATGTGTTCTCACGCTTGTTGCTGTTTGTCTGAAGTCTCGTCCGCAACCTGACGGCAAAACTCACCTCGGCAGAACTTACCTCGGAACGTCACATGATGATTACTGATCTGGTCGCACCCGAGGCGATCGTCCCTGCGTTGAAAGTCAACAGCAAGAAACAGGCGCTGCAGGAACTGGCGACGCGCGCCGCCGAATTGACCGGACAGAACGAGCGCGCGATTTTCGAGGTGCTGCTGCAGCGTGAGAAGCTCGGCACCACGGCGGTCGGATACGGCGTCGCGATTCCGCACGGCAAGCTGCCGAAGCTCGACAAGATTTTCGGCCTGTTCGCGCGGCTCGAACGGCCGATCGATTTCGAGGCCATGGACGGTCAGCCGGTGGATCTGATGTTTCTGCTGCTGGCGCCGGAAGGTGCCGGCGCCGATCATCTGAAGGCCTTGGCGCGCATCGCGCGTCTGCTGCGCGATCAGGACATCGCCAAGAAATTGCGCGCCTCGCGCGATGCGCAGGCGATCTATTCGGTGCTGGCGCTGCCGCCGGCCACGGCCGCCTAG
>JBQCIZ010000271.1:0-14971 GCA_051953235.1 Nitrobacter sp.
GAGGGCAAGATCACCTTTGCGTCCATCCTGACCGGCAACGAACTGGTGCTGGCACTCGATCTGCTGGTGCCGTATGCGCACTGGATCACGCCAGAGGGGATGCCGAAGCGCTTCGACACCTGGTTCTTCCTCGCTGCAGCGCCGCCGGAGCAGGTCGGCGCGCATGACGGCCGTGAGTCCACGGATTCGATCTGGGTGACGCCGCGCGACGCGCTGGCCGGCAACGACACCGGCCGTTTCAAACTGCCGTTCCCGACCACCCGCAACCTGATCAAGCTGTCCAAGCAGCCGGCGGTTGCCGCCGCGTTGGACGAGGCGCGCGGCAAGCCGGTGGTCACGGTGATGCCGATCATGCGGAAGCTCGACGGCAACAAGCGCGAGCTGCGCATTCCGAGCGAGGCCGGCCACGAGGGTGACGTTTTCGAGTGGGGCGGCTTCGGACGCCGCCGGCTCGCTCTGCCTTTTTCTTTCGTCATGGCCGGATTTATTCCGGCCATCCACGCCTTACAGCGTTGCGACAGGAAAGACGTGGATGGCCGGGACGAGCCCGGCCATGACGCGTGGGTAACCTGAAAGCAGCCCAATCCAACAACGAGTCCGATCAAGCATAATTCGATACGTGCCGAAGCATCTATGTGAACGATCCCTTACATTGCACGTTGATCGGGCAACGCGATGTTCAACGGGATACGATGCAATGGAACCGGAATCGATCGAACTGAAATTGAAGGGCGTCGACGGCGTCGATGCGCTGCGGGTGCGGCGCTGGCCAGGGGCAGGCGACCCGGTGCTCTACATCCACGGCGCGACGTTTCCGTCGGCGCTGTCGGTGGGCTATCGCTTCGAAGGACGCTCGTGGGCGGATCATCTGCATCAGCGGGGATTCGACGTGTGGGCGTTCGACTTCGCAGGTTTTGGCGGATCGCCGCACTATCGGCAGATGCGCGAACCTGCCGCAGGTAACAGTCCGCTCGGCCGGACGCCGGATGCGATCCCGCAGATTGCTGCGGTCGTGGAGCATATCGCGCGGGAAACCGGACGTGAGCGCGTTCATCTCGTCGCCCATTCGTGGGGCACGATGGCGGCGGGCGGATATGCCGCCGCATACCCCGAGCATGTTGCGCGCCTCGTGATGTTCGGCCCGATCGTGCAGCGGTCGATGGCGGGATTGCCTGACGCCGACGGGATCGGTGCATGGCGTTGCCTGTCCGTACCGGAGCAGCTCGTGCGGTTCGTCGAGGATGTGCCGCCGGGCCATCCGCCGGTGCTGATCGAGCCGGACCTGGCGCAGTGGGGGCCGGCGTGGCTCGCAACCGATCCCGAAGCCGCGACGCGCGCACCGCATGCTGTCAAGATTCCGAACGGTCCGCTTGCCGACAACATCGCCGCGCTGTCCGGCCGATTGGCCTATAATCCCGGCCGCGTACTGGTCCCGACGCTGATCGCGCGTGGCGCGTGGGACAATCTTTGTCAGGATGCTGACGCAGCATGGCTGATGGGCAGGCTCGGTGCGACGGAAAAGGCCGATGTCGTCATTCCCGCCGCAACGCACCTGATGCATCTGGAACGCGGTCGCGACGGGCTGTTCGCGGCGACAGCCGGCTGGCTCGCGGCGGGATAGGAGCGGAAAATTATCCCGCCTTCGCCGCGGTGGGCGCCGCCGTTTCGGCATACTGGCGCCGCAACTCGCGCTTCAGCACCTTGCCCGCGCCCGACAGCGGAAACGGTTCGCTGCGGATGTCGATGCTGCGCGGGCACTTGTAGTGCGCGATCTTCTCCTTGCAGAAAGCGATGATCTCGGCGCCGTTGACCTTCGCGCCCGGCTTCGGGATCACGAAGGCGTGGACCGTCTCGCCCCATTGCTCGCTGGGGACGCCGATCACGGCGCATTGCGACACCGCCGGATGCTGACTGATGACGTTCTCCACTTCCATGGAATAGACGTTCTCGCCGCCGGAGATGATCATGTCCTTCACACGGTCGACAAGATAGACGTAGCCTTCCTCGTCCATGTAGCCGCCGTCGCCGGTGTGCATCCATCCGTCGATCACGGCCTTCGCGGTTTCCTCGGGCCGCTCCCAATAGCCCATCATCACGTTCTGGCCGCGCACCGCGACCTCCCCGACAGTGCCTGATGGCACCGGCTTGTGGTCGGCATCGACGATCCGCACTTCACAGCCGATCGTGGCGCGGCCGCAGGCGCGCTGCCGGCTTTTCTTTTTCGCGTCCTCGCCGATGTGCTGGTCCCACGTCAGATGCGTCGCGCAAGGTGCGAGTTCGGTCATGCCGTAGAGTTGGTCGAACGCGGTCCCGGGCAGCGCGGTGATGGCGCGATTGAGCAGGGCTTCGCTGATCGGCGAGGCGCCGTACATGATGCGCTTGAGCGAGGTCAGGTCGGCGTTGCAGATGCCGGGATGATCGACGAACATCTGGATCATGGTCGGCACCAGCAACGTCACCGAGACCTTGTTGCGGGCGATGGCGTTCATCACGCCTTCAGGTGTGAAGGAGCGGATCACGACGTTGGTGCCGCCGCCGATCAGCGAGCAGAACATGCCGGCGCCGTTGGCGAGATGGAACATCGGCGCGGCATTGAGATAAACGGAGCCCTCGGGCAGAAGACCCTCGGCCAGCATGTTCAGTGCGTTGCTGACGAGGTTGGCGTGGCTCAGCATCACGCCTTTGGAGCGTCCTGTGGTGCCGCCTGTATAGAAAATGCCGGCGAGGTCTTCGCGGTCAGACATCGCATCCGGAATGGGATCGGTTTGTTCGATCAGAGTTTCATAGTGCAGGGCGCCGGACGGAGCCGCGTCGTCATCGGCATAGACCAGTTGTAGGCCGACGGATTTTGCCAGTGCTTCGCCCACGGCCGCAAAGGCCTTGTCCACCACGAGCATCGAGGCGCGACAGTCGTGCAGGGAATCCTCGATCTCGGCATGACTCCAGCGGATGTTGGTCGGCACGATGACAGCACCGGCCCAGGCGATGCCGAGGTAGAGTTCGAGATAGCGGTCGGAGTTCAGCATCAGCACCGCGACCCGATCCCCGCGCTGAATGCCGAGCCTGTGCAGTGCGCCGGCAAGGCGGGCGACACGCTCGCCGACCTCTCGCCAGGTGCGGTGGCGGTCGCCATCGACGGTTCCAAGGCCAAGAGGATTGACTTGCAGTATCCGGCGCAGGCCCTGGGTTACATTCATCGGCGATCTCCCTCGTGTCATGACGGGCGCTGAACGCGTCTCTTTCGTTTTGTTGTTCAGGATCATATCGCGGCGAAACGTCGCTGCAAGCGTTCGCAGGTATCCGAAGGCGACGCGTTGCGACGCAATAACGCCGACGATGGGTATCGGTATGCAGATTCAAATCGAAAATCGTCTGCAAATTGAAGCGAAGTCCATTCCGCGCGGCGGAAACTGCCGGGCGTGTTGACGCTGTTCTTGGCGCAAGCCTAACATCGCCGCTGGTCCATGAGAGGCCATTGGGAGGAACGCATGTCAGAAGTTGCCGACCAGGTTGTTTCAGCGCGTCCAAAAAAAATTTCTCCTTACACAAAGATCAGCACCATGTTCGCCTTCGTTGCGGTGACGGCGCTCGGTGTTGCCGTTCATGCTGGCGCCGCGCGTGCGGATGATGCAAAGGCGTCGCCGGAACATATCAAGGCTGTGACATCCGCGGTTGATGAAGCCTCGATCAAGGCCAACAGCGCGACGTCGAAGGACTGGCCGACGACTGGTCTCGATTACGCCGAGACGCGTTTCAGCAAGCTAAACGAGATCAATGCCGACAACGTGAAGCAGCTAGGTCTGGTTTGGTCTGCCAGCCTCGATTCGATCCGCGGCGTCGAGGCGACGCCGGTAGTGGTCGACGGGATCATGTTCGTCACCGCGTCCTGGAGCGTCGTCCACGCGATCGACGTGCGGACCGGCAAGCATATCTGGACCTACGATCCCGGCGTGTCACGCACGATCGGCTACAAGGGCTGTTGCGACGTCGTCAATCGCGGCGTCGCGGTCTACAAGGGCAAGGTGTTCGTCGGCGCATATGATGGGCGTCTCGTCGCGCTCGATGCCGCTACCGGCAAGAAAGTCTGGGAAAAAGACACCGTCATCGATCACGCGCATTCGTACACCATCACCGGCGCGCCGCGTGTGGTGAAGGGACGGGTGCTGATTGGCAACGGCGGCGCCGAATACGGCGTGCGCGGTTATATCAGCGCCTATGATGCCGAGACTGGTGATCTGGCATGGCGCTGGTTCACCGTGCCCGGCGATCCATCGAAGCCGTTCGAGGACGAGTCGATGGAAAAAGCGGCCAAGACCTGGGATCCTGCCGGAAAGTGGTGGGTCGGCGGCGGTGGCGGCACGCCGTGGGACAGCATCACCTACGATCCCGATCTCAATCTTATTTACGTAGGGACCGGCAACGGCTCGCCGTGGAATCGCAAATTCCGCAGTCCCGCCGGCGGCGACAACCTCTATCTCGCCTCGATCGTGGCGCTCAATGCCGATACCGGAAAATATGTCTGGCACTATCAGGAAACGCCCGGCGATAACTGGGATTACACCTCGACCCAGCCGATAATCCTTGCGGACATCACGATTGACGGAAAGCCGCGCAAGGTAATCCTGCACGCGCCGAAGAACGGCTTCTTCTTCGTGATCGACCGCACCGACGGCAAGTTCATCTCGGCGAAGAACTTCGTCGAAGTGAACTGGGCCACCGGCTACGACAAGGACGGCCGGCCGATGGAAATCGCCGCGGCGCGCGCCGATGCCCCTTACGATGCGATTCCGGGACCCTACGGTGCCCACAACTGGCACCCGATGTCCTACAATCCGCAGACCGGCCTCGTTTACTTGCCGGCGCAGCATGTGCCGATCAATCTCGCTTCCGAGAAGGAGTTCAAGTTCAACGAGGTCGCCCCCGGCAAGGCGCAGAGCGGCACCGGATGGAATCTTGGTTTTGCTATCGACACGGTGCCGGCAAAAAGCAAGCCGTTCGGCCGCTTGATCGCCTGGGATCCAGTGAAACAGGAGGTGGCGTGGGCGCATGACTTCGCCTCGCCGTGGAACGGCGGCACGCTGACGACGGCTGGCAATCTCGTCTTCCAGGGCACCGCCGACGGCCGCTTCGTCGCCTACAATGCCAAAACCGGCGACAAGCTATGGGAGGCACCGACCGGAACCGGTGTCGTTGCGGGTGCTTCGACCTATACGGTCGACGGCAAGCAGTATGTCTCGATCGCGGCCGGCTGGGGTGGCGTCTTCGGCGAATTCGAGCGCGCCACAAACGTCGATATGCACGGTACGGTCTTCACCTTTGCCATCGGCGGCACTGCCACGCCGCCGGCCTTCGCCCAGATGCCGACGCAGAAGCTGGTGGAGGGCGTGGCCTACAAGCCTGAGGACGTCGGTCCCGGCACGCTGCTCTATGTCACCAACTGCGCCTTCTGTCACGCGGTGCCCGGTGTCAACAAGGGCGGCAACATCCCGAACCTCGGCTATTCGAGCCCGGAGACCATCAGCCACCTGAAGGATATCGTGTTCAAGGGCCCGTTCATGGACAAGGGCATGCCGGACTTCACCGGCAAGCTCTCCGACGATGACGTGACCAAGATAGCAGCTTTCATTCAGGGCACGGCGGACGCCATACGGCCCAAGAAATAGCGGTAACCAGGGCGGCCCGGCGGGGAGTTTAGCTCTCGCCGGCAACCGGCCCATCCCCGAAGCGTGACGCAACGGCCACGCCGGACAAAAACCGGCGGGTCCGGGCAGGCGGGTGCGCGCTTTGTGGGCAGCCCGCCGGTTCCCTCAATGCTGCAATCCGTCGTATATTGGGCCGTCTGGAGCCGGTCTCTATCGCTATGCCATTTGGGTTCGGAGCGTTTTTGCAGCGGATGCGATCATCCTCGCTGACGATCGGACAAATCACCTTTGGCGGCTTCCTGCTGGTGCTGGCGATCATCGTGACCACCAGCGTGGCCAGCGTCGTCGCGGTGCGCCATCTGGACAATACTTTCGCAGAACTGCAGCGCCTGGACAGCGTGGGCGATCTGGCCGCGGAAATCGACCGCCGCATGAACGAATTGCGGCTCGCGGCGCGCGACTACGTCACCGATCCGACCGCGCAGTCCAGCCGGGTATGGGGCGCGGCTTCATCCCTCAACGTGCTCCTGAAGAAGACGCGGATCGAACTCGCGCCCGAACAGCAGGAGATGATCGACGGCGTCACGACGCGGCTGGAGAGCTATCGCAGCGGCATCGAGCGCGCGACAAATCTGATCGCAAGCCGCGCAAGCCTGGTCGAAACACTGCCGCCGCTGCGCGAAAAGCTCGAGACGGCGATCGAGCAGGCCACCGACCAGTCCGCATCGAAGGTGCTGTTCCGGGCCCAGAGCGATGTCGCCTCTGCGCTGCTCGGTCACAATCCTTCCGCGGCGGAGCAATCGGCCGAAAAGATGCGCGCCATTCCGATCAGCGAACCCGCGGTCCGTGCTGCCGTCGAGGCCTATGCCGATGCGGTGATCGCGATTTCGCTGCGGGAACGCCAGATCGCGGACATCGATCGCGAGGTGCTGGGTACGGAGGGCCGGTTGATCGGCCGTGTCACCGAGTTGTTGCGCGAGCTCAGCGCGCGCCGTGGACGCGTCCTGTCGCACGATTTTGCACGCACGCTTGCCGAAACCAGATGGCAGAGCATCGTTCTCGGCAGCGCGGGAATACTGATCGGCCTGCTCGCGGCGCTATTCGTGGTGCGCAGGACGGTTCGTCCGCTCAAGGCGATTGCCAGGGCGATCCGCATGGTGGCCGGAGGGGAAAAGGAAACCTCCATCCCCGCGATCGATGTCGACAACGAAATCGGCGACATCGCGCGCGCGGCCGAGGTGTTTCGCCGGACGCTGGCTGAGGCGGATTCGGCACGCGAGGCCGCCGTTCGGGCGCTCGCCGAGCAGCGCCTCGCCGAAGAGAGCTACCGCAAGCTGTTCGAAGGCTCGGTCGATGGAATTTATGTCACGACGCCGGCCGGCGACCTTCTCAACGCCAATCCGGCGCTGGCGCGGATGATGGGTTATTCCTCGCCGGAAGATCTGATCAAGGGGCTTGGCGACGTCGCCCATACGATCTATGTCGATCCGAATGATCGGGCCGAATATCAGGCGCGGATGGAGCGCGACGGCACGGTTCGCGAGTTCGAGTACCAGGTGCGCAACCGCGAGGGCGGCATTCTCTGGCTGTCCGACAGCGCCACGGCAGTCCGCGACGAGGATGGCCGCGTCGTCCGCTATGAAGGTGTGGTGCGCGACATCACCGATCAGCGTCGAGCGGAAGACGCGATCGCCGAAGGACGCCGCCTGCTGCAACTCGTGATCGACACCGTGCCCGCGGTGATCAACGTCAAGGACGCCAGCCTGCGTTACGTCCTGATGAACCGCTACATGGCCGGCATTTTTGGCATCGAGCCGGCGGATGCGATCGGACGCACCACGTCCGATCTGATGTCGCGCTATGGCGCGGCGAAAACCGACGAGAACGACAAGCGGGTTCTGGAACGCGGCAAGGAGCTTGGTTTCTACGAAGAAGAGTATCAGGACTCCTCAGGCCGCATGCGGCAATGGCTGGTCAACAAGCTGCCGATCTACGATATCGACGGCAAGATCGAGAACATCGTGACCGTCGCGCTCGACATCGGCGACCGCAAGCGCAGCGAACAGGAGATGCGTCATGCCAAGGATGCTGCCGAGGCGGCATTGCGCAATCTCCGCGCCACGCAGAACTCACTGATCGAAGCCGAAAAGCTCGCTGCGCTCGGGCGGCTCGTCGCGGGCGTTGCTCATGAGGTCAACAATCCCGTCGGCATCAGTCTCACGGTGGCTTCGTCGCTGGAGCGCAAGATTGCACTGTTCGCCGAAGAAGTTGCGCGCGGCGAGTTGCGCCGCTCAAGCCTCAACGAGTTCGTTGCCACAAATCGCGACGCGGCGTCGCAGCTTGTGGCCAATCTCAATCGCGCGGCTGAACTGATTCAATCGTTCAAGCAGGTCGCTGCGGACCGCAACTATTCGGACAAGCGAGCGTTCGATCTCGGCGATCTCACCGAGCAGGTTGTCATGAGTCTGCGCCCCGGTTTGCGAAAGCACAATGTGACGTTGACGGTCGATTGCGAGCCGCGCCTCATGATGGACAGCTACCCCGGCCCCTATGGTCAGGTGCTGACCAATCTTTTCCTCAACGCGCTGGCCCACGCCTTTCCTGACGGGAAGGGCGGTACCGTCGATATCAAGGTGCGGGAATCCGGTCCGGATAATGTCGAGATTTTGTTCTCGGACGATGGCTGCGGCATGAACTCCGACGTCCGGCGCAAGGCGTTCGATCCGTTCTTCACGACGCGGCGCGATCAGGGCGGCACCGGCCTCGGTCTGCATATCGTCTACAACATCGTGACCAGTCGTCTCGGCGGGCACCTCGATCTGGATACACGGCCGGGAGAGGGGACGCGGATTCGCGTCGTTCTGCCCCGCGTTGCGCCGATGGAATTGGCTGCGGAATAACTGCGCGTCCTCGGGATCAATCCGCGTCGGCGAGCTTGCGCAGCGTGGCCTGAAAGATCTGGCTGGCTTTGCCCACCAGCGCGGTGCCGTTCATCGTGCCGGCCGTGTCGGTGTATGTACCGGTGACACCGACGCCGACGGGGTCGGGGCCGCCGAACAGCGGACTCTCGTCGGGACTTGGGGTATGGCGCTGGACCAGAACTTCACCCTTGAAGGTGCCGTCGGGTTTTGAGGCATAGCTGCCGGTGTAGAACAGATAGGCGTCGCCACCGAGAATTTTGCCGTCGCGAAACATCACGACGCCGCTGCCCTTGCCCGCGCGCCCGTCGAGCAAAACGACATGAATCGAATACAGCCCGTTTTTCATGGCGATCCGCTCGAAGTCCAACTGTTTGCCTTGTCCCGCAACCATTATGTCAAACGGCACACAAGGGCGTCAACGCGTCAGGTTGCCTTGGATCGTGACAGTTTGAGGCTGCCGGGCGTCTGTTCGCGCCCCGGCCATGGGCCGATCAAATTGCGTGACATCTGGGTCGGCGCATCTATAAGACGGGTGTGCGCGCTCCTAGCTCAGCTGGATAGAGCATCGGATTTCGATTCCGAGGGTCGGGAGTTCGAATCTCTCGGAGCGCGCCAATTTGCCGCCGTTCAATGCGACTTGCACATCCCCTCGCGGTTGCACTGGTGATGCATGCATCGATGCAGGTACAATCGGCCGAACCTGTCTCTGGGACTGATCGGGCGCTCAGCATGGAAATGCACCAGATACGCTACTTCCTCAAAGCGGGGGAGACGCTGAATTTTACGCGTGCGGCCGAGCAGTGCGGCGTAAGCGTTCCCTCGCTGAGCCGTGCGATCCGGCAACTGGAGGAGGAACTGGGCGGGCAACTTTTCCGGCGCGAGCGCAACCTGACGCATCTAACCGACCTCGGCCGGCTGATGCTTGAGCACTTCTCAGTCATGAGCCACGCCGCCGAAGCCGCCAAACGCGAGGCCAGCGACTATGCTCGGCTCGCCGGCTCCCGGCTGAAGTTCGGTATCTTCGCGTCGATCGGCGCTGGCGTGTTGACCGGTTACCTTACCACCCTGCGGGACCATGCCCCCGAGCTTGAGCTCCACATCTGGGAAGCCAACTGCGAAGAACTGGAGGGCGCATTGCTCGGCGGCGAGATCGACATCGCTCTGACCAGTTCGCCCGAACTCGACGAGCGTGTCCGCATGACGCCGTTGTTCCGCGAAGCATTCTACATTTCCTTCGCTCCCGGCCACCGCTTCAGCGCGATGAATGCGGTGCCGATGCGCGAACTCGATGGCGAGAACTACGTCAAACGCCTGCACTGCGAATTTCCCTCGAACCTCGCGCGGCTCGGCGTTCCCAAACCCTATGACGCCGTCAATATCCGCTATGTCGGTGAGCGTGAGGACTGGATCCAGTCGCTGGTCCGTGCCGGCCTCGGTTGCGCCGTGATGCCTGAGAATCTGCCGCTGCTGCCCGGCCTCGAAATGCGCCCGCTGATCGATCCGGAAGTGTACCGGCAGATCAGCCTGGCGACGGTCGCCGGCCGGCCGCACAGTCCGGCTGTCATGGCTGCGGTGGCGGCGGCGCAGCACTATCGTTGGCCGGGCAGCAACGCGGGCTAGACGGACCAACTTGAGTCTTCAGTTCATCGGTTTTGCGCGAGAGCTAATGACTCGTTAGCCGAACAGTTACTGTTCCGGAACGGCAAAGACGCTCAGACTCCTGCCATTTCACGCGGGCTTCCAGGCCGCGCAAGCCGGCATGAACGTCCGGATCGGTCACCCGATCCGGGAGTGAATTTGCGTTTGCGGATGAAGTGCGGGAGGAGGAATCATTTTTAGTGCGAGGCTTTTACGGTTTGGCTTCGGCGGCGTTCTACTCGTCGCGAGCTGTTTTGTAGCTCAGACCTCTCTTGCCCAGTCGACCAGCGGCTGGAATGGGGGTAGTTGCGCTGGTGCGACCGGCGGCGGCGGTGGTGGTGGCGCCATCTCGATCACCGGTACCGGCGGCGCCGGCGCCGCGGCAATCGGTTGCGGCGGTGGCGGCGGCGGTGGCGCCGGCGTGACCGGTGGGAACGGTGGGGCTACTGGCAGCGCCGCAGGAGGCACAGGTGGCGCCAGCGCTGGGACCGACGGCAGCCCCGGCGACAACTTCTATTTTTCGAGCGGCGGCGGCGGCGGTGGTGGCGGCGGCGGTACACACGGCGCGGTGGTCACTACCTCGACCAGCAATTCAGGCATCGTTGCCGGTGGGAACGGCGGTGCCGGCGGCAGTCCCATGGTCGCGGTCCCGGGTGCCGGCGGCGGCGGCGGCGGTGGCGGCTATGGCGTGGTGATCGACGGCAGCGGTCTCACCTACACCAACAACGGTACGGTCAGAGGAGGTGCCGGCGGAAACGGCGGTTTCAGCGTATTTGACAACGGGGGATATGGCGGCTTCGCCGGCGCTGGCGTCGTCTTTACCGGCAGCGGCGGCACGCTGGTCAATGCCGGCACTATCGCGGGCGGTGCCGGAGGCATTGCCGGCAGTGGCGTCTTTTACGGCCTTCCCGGATTGGGTGGTGTCGGACTCGTCGGGGCTAACCTTTCAATCACCAACAGCGGCTCCATCACGGGCGGCCTCGCTGGTGACGGTTCGATGCGAGCACGTGCTATTTACTTCAACGGCGGCATCAACACGCTCGAATTGCAAGCCGGTTCGGTCATCACCGGCGCCGTAGTCGGCAACTACAACGATACATTGCGGCTCGGCGGTGCGGGTGACAGCACGTTCGACGTGTCCGCCATTGGCGCGCAGTACACGGGATTCACGACGTTCGTGAAGACCGGGACCAGCACGTGGACGTTGACCGGAGCGACATTAGCGTTCACGCCCTGGTCGATCGAGCAGGGCACGCTCGCCATCTCGTCCGATGATAATCTGGGTAACAATTTTGCCAGCATGGGTCCGATCAGTTTCAACGGCGGCACGCTGAAATTCCTGGCGGCATTGAGCGGCAACCGGCCTATCACGCTCAATGCGGGCGGCGGCACCTTCGATACCAACGGCAACGATGTCACGCTTGCGGGCGCGATCGGCGGGGCCGGCGATCTCACAAAGGTCGGTGCCGGTACGCTCGCGCTGACCGGCACGAGCAGCTATACGGGTGCGACCAATATCAATGCGGGCACGCTGGAAGTGGATGGTTCGATCGCCTCGTCATCGAATGTCATCGTCAATTCCGGTGCGACGTTGAGCGGCATCGGCATCGTCGATCCGGCTACGACCACGATCATGGCGGGCGGCACGCTCTCGCCGGGCAATGCGGCCAATCCGGCCGGGATGCTGACCATCACCGGCAATCTCGCCTTCCAGTCGGCGGCGATCTATCGCGTCAATGTTGCACCTTCGGCATCGTCATCCGTCAACGTGACGGGAAACGCCACGCTGGGCGGCGCCACGGTCAATGCGGTGTTCAGCAACGCCGGTTACGTCAACAGGCTCTACAGCATCCTCACCGCCGGCGGCGGCGTGTCGGGCACGTTCGCATCGGGTGTCGTCAGCACCAATCTGCCGACGGGCTTCAAGACCAACCTCAGCTATGATGCGACCCACGCCTACCTCAACGTGTCCCTGGATATGATGTCGGGCACTTCACCGACCAACCCCGGTAGCGGAATGTCCGGCAACCAGCAGGCCGTTGGCAACATGATGATGAGCAGCTTCAACGCCAACGGGGGCATTCCCATGGTTTACGGGATGCTGAACGCGGCGGGATTGACGCAGGCATCTGGCGAACTTTCCACCGCGTCGCAGCAGACCACGTTCGACGCGATGAGTCAGTTCATGGGCCTGCTCACCGATCCCTTCATGCAACGAAATGGTGGAGGCGGAGCGGGCGCGGCGGATGGCGCAAGCGCCTATGCCGGAGAAGGAGCGGGCGCCCATGCGTCGGGCAAGCGAAGCGATGCGTTTGCGATGTTTGCCAGAGCTCCGCGCGCGTTCGAGCCGCGCTGGAGCGTATGGGGCGCGGGCTTTGGTGGCGCGCAATCGACGGATGGGAATACGCTGGTCGGATCGAATGACACCACAAGCCGCATCTTCGGTGCGGCTGTAGGCGCGGACTATCTGTTCTCGCCAGGCACGCTTGCAGGCTTTGCCCTCGCAGGTGGCGGCACCGGTTTCAGCGTGAACGGTCTCGGCACCGGCCGTTCCGACCTGTTTCAGGCGGGTGCCTATTTGCGCCACGCTGATGGTCCGCTCTATGTCTCCGCTGCACTCGCCTATGGCTGGCAGGACATCGTCACCGATCGTTTTGTCACCGTCGCGGGCATCGATCATCTGCGGGCCGAGTTCAACGCCAACGCCTATTCGGGGCGCGTCGAAAGCGGCTATCGCCTCGCCGTGCCTCTGATGGGAGATTTCGGCATCACGCCCTATGCCGCTGGTCAGTTTACCGCCTTCGATTTGCCGGCGTATGCCGAGCAGGCCTTGTCAGGCACGAATGCCTTTGCGCTCGCCTACGGGTCCAGGAGTGTTACCGATACCCGCAGCGAGCTTGGCATCCGTTCCGACAAATCTTTCGCGCTCTCGAACGGCGTTCTTACGATGCGTGGCCGTTTCGCATGGGCGCACGACTACAATCCGGATCGCTCGATTACTGCAACGTTCCAGGCACTGCCCGGGACGAGCTTCGTCGTCAACGGTGCAGCGCAGGCCCCGGACTCCGCGCTGACGACCGCATCCGCCGAAGTGCGATGGCTGAACGGCTGGTCGGCTTCGATCACCTTCGAAGGAGAATTCTCGAACGTGACGCGCAGCTACGCAGGCAAGGGCGCGGTACGATATCAGTGGTAGGCCGGCTTCCGATTTGGCCCGCCGTTCGGCTCCGCCGCCAGGACCGAGACAATTCTTGCTGGCAGCCGCTGCGGCTAAGCCATTGATTTTACTCATTCAATGTGTGGTAAAAAGGTGACGCCGGGCTGAAATCAGTTCGCTTGCCTGTTTCCGGACGTTTCAATCGGGCCGCTGGCCGCTAGTCTGGCGTCCATTCAGCGAATTCCCTCGACATTCCACGCAGATGGAAAGAGGGCTTCGCATCAAAGATATTTTTTGGATGTCGGCGTGAAACTTGCTCAGGCGGCGAAAGCCGTACCCATTTGGTTGCTTGCGACGGTTGGTTGCTGGTCCGCGGCTGCGGCGCAACCGGCGTCACCCGCCGTGACGGCGGGGACCGTGGTCCAGCAGGACTACGAGGCGCTGTTCCAGCAGATGTACAAAAATCCCTCCAATCTGGAGGTGAGTTTCAAGTTCGCCGAGCAGGCCGTGAAGCGGGGCGACTACGAAGCCGCGATCGGTGCGCTCGAGCGCATGCTGTTTTTCAATCCGAACCTGCCGCGCGTGAAACTCGAACTCGGCGTCCTGTACTTCAAGCTCGGCTCCTACGAACTCGCGCGCAGCTATTTTCAGGAAGCGATCAAGGCCCCCGATGCGCCCGACGACATCCGCGCTCAGGTTCGTGCCTATCTGACCGAGATCGACCGCCGGCTGGCGCGTTACGAGTTCAGCGTGTTCGCCACCGCCGGCTTCCGCTATCAGACCAACGCCAACCTGGGTCCCTCGAGCCTGCTGGTGCGGGCGCTAGGTCAGGACGCCATTCTCAACAGCGCCTTCGGCAAGCAGCCCGACTGGAATTTCTTCCAGACCCTGACGGCCAACTACGCCTACAAGCTCAACACGCGGGGCGACGCCATCGAAGCGAGCTTCCTTGCCTACAACTCGCGCCAGTTCAAACTCGATCAGTATAACCTCGGCCTGATCGAGCTCGTGGTCGGCCCGCGCTTTGCGATCGGCCAGAATGCGTCGGTCAAGCTCTACGGTATTGGCGATCAGGTCTGGCTCGGAGATGCTGACTATTTCTCCGCCGGTGGCGGCGGCGTGTCCGCACGCACCACGGTCGGCGATCTCGGATTACTCGAGGCCTTCGTCGAACAGCGTCATCGCGATTTCCGCGATTCAACGAATTTTCCAACCGCCAGCCAGCAGACGGGCGAACTGCTCTCGACTGGCGTAACATCGGACATTCGGTTCGGCGCACTGCACTGGACCACGCGCCTCGGATATGACCAGAACCGGGCGGTCTTCGACTACAACGCCTACAGGCGCTATTCGATCGACATGGCGTTCCCTTACGAGTTCAGCCTGCCGATGTTCGGTGAGCGGCATCAGTTCGTGATCACGCCGACGGTCGGGTTTAGCTGGGCGAACTACTATGCGCCCAATCCGATCATCGATCCCTTCAGGTTCCGTACGGACAGGGAGCAGCGCTACGGTGCGATATTCGACGCGCAGGTTTACAAGAACCTCGGCGTCCGCACGCAGCTTCAGTATACGAAGATCAACTCGACGTTACCGAACTACACGACCGACAA
>JBQCIZ010000272.1:0-2435 GCA_051953235.1 Nitrobacter sp.
AGTTAAGAAGGGCGGAATCATCATTCCCGATACCCCAAAGGAAAAGCCGATTGAAAGCGTCGTCTTGGCGATCGGCACCGGCAAAACAAATGACGACGGAAAGAAAATCCCGTTCGAAGTCAAAAAAGGCGACCGCGTCCTCGTCAGCAAATACGGCGGCACCGAAATCAAACTCGACGGCAAGGAATACAAGATCCTCAACTCCGAGGACATTCTCGCGATTGTCGGCTAACCAGTAAGTTCAACTCGAAATAATTTAAAAAATACTATGGCATCAAAACAATTACTGTTTGACGAAGCAGCTCGTCAGGCTCTCCTCAAAGGCGTCAGCAAACTCGCGCGCGCCGTCACCGCGACTCTCGGACCGAAAGGCCGTAACGTCGTTCTCGACAAAAAATTCGGTTCCCCGACCGTGACCAAGGACGGTGTTACTGTCGCCAAGGAAATCGAACTGGAAGACCCCTACGAAAACATGGGCGCCCAGATGGTTCGTGAAGTCGCCAGCAAAACCAGCGACAACGCCGGCGACGGCACCACGACCGCGACCGTGCTCGCCGAAGCGATTTTCCGCGAAGGCCTGAAGCACGTCACCAGCGGCGCGAACCCGATCGGCATCCAGCGCGGCATCACCAAGGCGGTTGAAGCCGCCGTGGGCCAGCTCGATAAAATCGCCAAGAAGGTCAAAGACAAAGAAGAGATCAAGCAGGTCGCAACCGTTTCCGCCAACTGGGACACCACCATCGGCGAGATCATCGCTGACGCGATGGACAAGGTCGGCAAAGACGGCACGATCACGGTCGAAGAAGCCAAGTCGATCGAAACCACCCTCGACGTCGTCGAAGGCATGCAGTTCGACAAGGGATATCTCTCCCCGTACTTCGTCACCAGCCCGGAGACGATGGAAGCCAAGCTCGAAGAAGCTTACATCCTCAATTACGAGAAGAAGATCAGCAACCTGAAGGACCTGCTCCCGATCCTCGAAAAGGTCGCCAAGCTCGGCAAGCCGCTCCTGATCATCGCCGAAGACGTCGAAGGCGAAGCCCTCGCGACCCTCGTCGTGAACAAGCTCCGTGGCACGTTGAACATCTGCGCCGTGAAGGCTCCTGGCTTCGGTGATCGCCGCAAAGCGATGATGGAAGACATCGCCATTCTCACCGGCGGCAAGTGCATCACGGAAGACCTCGGCATCAAGCTGGAAAGCATCGGCCTGGAAGACCTCGGCCGCGCCAAGAGCATCGTCATCGACAAGGACAACACCACGATCGTGGAAGGTTACGGAAAGAGCTCTGACATCCAGGGCCGCGTGAACCAGATCCGCCGTCAGATCGAAGAGACGACGAGCGATTACGATCGCGAAAAATTGCAGGAACGCCTGGCCAAGCTCGCCGGTGGCGTTGCCGTCATCAATGTCGGCGCGGCGACCGAGAGCGAAATGAAGGAAAAGAAAGCCCGTGTCGAAGACGCGTTGCACGCGACCCGCGCAGCCGTCGAAGAAGGCATCGTTCCTGGCGGCGGCGTGGCGCTGCTGCGCTGCACGGCGGCCATCGAAGCCACCAAGGGCGCGAACGAAGACGAGCAGATCGGCGTTGAGATCATCAAACGCGCGATTGAATATCCGGCCAAGCAGCTCGCTGCCAACGGCGGGTACGAAGGCTCGGTCGTCGTGATGGAAATCAAGAAGCGCAAAGGCAACGAAGGTTTCAACGCCGCCACTGGCGAATACGAAGACCTCGTCAAAGCCGGCGTGGTGGATCCCAAGAAGGTCACCCGCAGCGCGCTGCAGAACGCGGCCTCGATCGCCGGTCTGTTGCTCACCACCGAATGCTTGATCACCGAATTGCCCGAGAAGGACAAACCGGCTCCTGCTGGCGGCGGTCATGGCGGCGGCATGGAAGGCATGGGCGGCTACTAAGCAGTCCAAGGCAGTTCGTTAAGAACTGAGAATTACAGCGAGGCTGGGCAACCAGCCTCGCTTTTTTCATTCAAACCCAAGCTGCTTGCCACGAGCCTGACCGTAGCCGCACGCCTTCAGGCTGCGTTCCCATTTGGGTAATTGAACCCAGCGGAGCTTGAGCTTTCCCCTCCAATGCCCGACCCAATCCGTGTCCATTCAGGGTGGAGCTTAAATTCAGCGGCTGAGGTTCGTATCATTTGCGCGCCTTGACCTACGTTTGCTTTCACGCGACTATATGGCCGTTCGCTTTGGATGGGGGCGTACTGGTTTCGACCTAGTGGATACGCCAGAAGCGGCATGCCGAGGATGATTCGTTGGCCTCGTAAATCACTCGAATCAAAAATTAAGTGCTAATCAAGAACTAGCTCTCGCGGCCTAAATGCGCCACGACGTTCACCGGCAGACACCTGCTATGTTGGATGAACGCTACAGCAGGCATGGTTGAAGGCGGAGACTGCGCGCCGGCAACCGAGAAAATTCC
>JBQCIZ010000273.1:0-2708 GCA_051953235.1 Nitrobacter sp.
AAGCCGCCTTGGACCTTGGTGAGCTGAACGAAGCCCAGCTTTTCCATCAGGCCCTGAAACGGCAGGAATTCGCCGAACGGGACGAGGTGCAGCTTGTCGTAGATCGACAGGATGCTGCCGTCATGGTCGATGACATAGATCGAGTTGTAGGCCCGGGTGATGCGGGTGCCCGGCGGCAGGTCGGGCGCGCGCACCGACCCGGTGATCAGGATCGTGCCCTTCGGCAGCAAATCCGCTATCTGCGCCATCGCGTCGGCTTCACGGGCGAGGAAAAACGGAAACGCCGATTCCGGCCAGATCAGGATGGTGGCGTCGCGCACGCCGGTGGATTGCGGGCCGGTCGAGCGGTCGGAGAGCGACAGATACTTCTGCATCACCGACGCCTTGGCCGCGTAGTTGAATTTCACATCCTGCTGCAGGTCGGGCTGCATGATGCGCAGCTTGACCTTGTCGACGAATTCGGTCGGATGAAGCGACAGCCTGATCGCGCCATAGGCGCCCATGGCGATGAGCAAGACGAGCGCCGCAGCCGGCGCGAGCCATGGCCTGCGGTTCCTGCGTCCGTCGATCAGAACGGCGGGGCTTGCGAAGATCGCGACGCTGAGAAAGGTGAGGCCCCATAGCCCGATCAGCGAGGCGGATTGCGCCAGCGCCAATGGCTCCGTCAGCGCGTAACCGAATGCATTCCACGGAAATCCGGTCAGGACGTGGCCGCGCAACCATTCGCCAATCGTCAAAGCCGCGGCGAGTGCAAGAATGCGCGATGCGTCCTTGGTCCAGATCACCCGTGCCAGGGCAAAGCCGAGTGAGGTGAACAACGCGAGATATGCCGGCAGCCCGATGACGGCAAAGGGCATCAGCCACGCGAAGGTCTGCGCATCGACCAGGAACGCGTTGCCGATCCAGTAAAGTCCCGGGACGAAATAGCCGAAGCCGAACAGCCATCCCGCGAGTGCGGCCGCGGGCACGCCGCCGAGGCGTCCGGCGCCTGCGCCGTCGATCAGCCAGACCGCGAGCGGAAATGTGATGAACAGCACCGGCCAGGCATTGAACGGCTCCATCGCGAGCGAGGAGGCAGCACCTGCGACGAGTGCAATCAGAGCGCGCTTCCAGCCCCATGACAGGATAACGGCGAGGCCGGCCGTTCTGATGCTGCCTGCGATGCTCACTGCGTTTCGCCTCCGTCGCCGGGTGGTGAGGGGGATGCGGGATCGACCGGCGGTGGGGTACCTGTCTCGGGCGCGGCATCGCGCCTTCGGGCATCGCGCTGGCGGGCTCCGGGACGTTCCTTGCGGAGGCCGATCCGAAGCCGTTTGACGCGGCGCGGATCGGCATCGAGCACTTCGATCTCGTAGGGACCGGGTCCTGAAATGACCTCACCCCGCACGGGAAGACGTCCGACATGGGTGACGAGATAGCCGCCCAGCGTATCGACTTCCTCGCCGGCTTCGCCAGTCACGAAGTCGTCGCCGATCATGGTGCGGACATCTTCGAGACTGGCGCGCGCGTCGGCGATGAAGGAGTTGTCGGCCGTCCGCACGATGGAGGGCGGCTCGTCGCTATCGTGCTCGTCGTCGATTTCACCGACGATCTGCTCGACGATGTCCTCGATCGAGACCAGGCCGTCGGTGCCGCCATATTCATCGACCACGAGTGCGAGATGAATGCGGCTCGCCTGCATTTGCGCCAGCAGATCGATCGCGGGCATCGATGGCGGCACGTATAGCAGCTTGCGGATGATGTTGGCCTCGTGCAGCGGCAGCGCGAGATCGATCGCGCGCAGATCGAGGCCCGCCGGCAGCGGCTTCTTGCGTTTTGCCTTCGATGGCGGCGCGTTGCGCGCCTTCGAGGCCATGAATGCCAAGAGGTCGCGGATGTGAACGATGCCTTCGGGCTCGTCGAGGGTCTCGTCGTAGACCACGAGGCGCGAGTGGGCTGCTCTCTCGAAGATATTGATCAGTTCTCCGAGCGGGATGTCGCGCTTGACGGCGACGATATCTGCGCGATGCACCATGACGTCGGCGATGCGCCGTTCATGCAGGCCGAGAATATTGCGCAGCATGGTGCGCTCGACCGCGGTGAAGCTCGTCTCGTCCGGCGTGGAGGCATCGAGCACCACCTGAAGATCGGCGCGCACCGATCCTGCCTTCCAGCCGAACAGCGAGCGGATCGCGCGCATCAGCCAGCGTTCGGGAGCCGGGCGCAATACTTCTCCATCGCGCACCGGCACCGGCAGGTTGCGGCTGGTCGCAGGACTGTCGCCTTGCTCCTGATCCGGCACTCAACTCTCCCGATCGTTCGCGTAGGGGTCGGGGATGCCGAGTTCCGCCAAAATCCTGCGCTCGAGGTTTTCCATCTCCTCGGCGTCCTCATCGGTCTCGTGATCGTAGCCGACGAGATGCAGGAAGCCGTGAATGGCGAGATGACTGAGGTGATGGTTGAACGGCTTCTGCTCTTCGTCGGCCTCGCGGCGCAGGGTCTCATAGGCGATCGCAATGTCGCCCAGCATGCGCGGCGCATCGCCGGGCGCGGGCGCCCCGGTCGGTTGCAGGGCCGGGAAGGACAGTACGTTGGTCGGCTTGTCGATGCCGCGCCAGTTGGCGTTGAGCGTGCGAATGCCGGCGTCGTCGGTCAGCATGATCGCGAGTTCGGCGTCGCCGGTATCGGCGTCAATCATCTCGGCCGCGGCCTCCACCGCGCGAAGGATG
>JBQCIZ010000274.1:0-2063 GCA_051953235.1 Nitrobacter sp.
GCCGTGGTGTTTCTCTACACCGCGCCGTTCTTCGTAGCCCTCGGCTCGTATCGCTTCCTCGGCGAGCGGCTGCGCGCCTCGCAGTGGGGCGGGCTCGCGTTGTGCTTCGCCGGCGTCGCCTGTGCGATCGGCGTGCCGCAGCCCGACGTCGATGCAAAAGTGCTGCTCGGCGATCTCATGATCGTCGGCGGAGGCGCCCTGTGGGCGGCGACCACGCTGCTGGTGAAGGCAACCTCGCTGATCAAGGCGCCGCCGGAAAAGGCGCTGAGCTATCAGGTGGCCATGTCGATCCCGATCCTCGGCATCGCGGCCTGGCTGTCCGGCGAGACCCTGACCCGGGTTCCCGGCCCGCTGGCGCTGTCGCTCATGGCCTATCAGGCGATCTGGGTGGTCGGTCTCACCTTTTTGATATGGTTTTCAATGGTTAAGACCTATTCGGCCAGCAAATTGTCGGCTTTTACCTTCATCACCCCTTTGTTTGGCGTCGCGGCTGGCTATTTCATCATGCATGACCAGCTTACGGTGGCCTTTGGTGTTGCCGCGCTGCTCGTGATCGCGGGCCTCTATCTGGTTAATCGTCCGAATCCGCCGGTCATTGATCCGTTGCTGAATGTCACAAAAACCTGATATTTGAGACCCCATGAACAAGCTCGAAAACCCGTCGCAACTCGACGTCGCAGGCCCCAAGCCGCGGCATAAAACCACGCAAGTGATGGTCGGCAATGTCGCCGTCGGCGGCGGCGCGCCGATCGTGGTGCAGTC
This sequence comes from Nitrobacter sp., assembly GCA_051953235.1. GTDB lineage: Bacteria > Pseudomonadota > Alphaproteobacteria > Rhizobiales > Xanthobacteraceae > Nitrobacter. The sequence goes on from JBQCIZ010000274.1 coordinate 763, forward strand.
GATGACCAACACCGACACCGCCGATATCGACGGCACCATAGCCCAGGTCGCGGCGCTGTCGCGCGCTGGTTCGGAAATGGTCCGCATCACCGTCGACCGCGACGAAGCTGCCGCCGCCGTGCCGCATATCCGCGACGGTCTGCGCAAGCGGGGCATCACCACGCCCTTGATCGGTGACTTCCATTACATCGGCCACAAGCTGCTGGCGGACCATCCGGCCTGCGCCGAGGCGCTCGACAAGTACCGCATCAATCCGGGCAACGTCGGCTTCAAGGACAAGCGCGACAAGCAGTTCTCCGACATCGTCGAGATGGCGATCAAGTACGGCAAGGCCGTGCGGATCGGCGCCAACTGGGGCTCGCTCGATCAGGAACTGCTTACGCATCTGATGGAGGAGAACGCGAAGTCGGCGGCGCCGCTCGAGGCCCGCGCGGTGACGCGCGAGGCTATGGTGCAGTCGGCGCTGCTCTCGGCCAAGCGCGCCGAGGAGATCGGCCTGCCGAAGAACAAGATGATCCTGTCGGCCAAGGTCTCGGCGGTGCAGGATCTGATCGCGGTCTACCAGACGCTGGCGGAACGTTCCGACTATGCGATCCATCTCGGTCTTACCGAGGCCGGCATGGGCTCGAAGGGCATCGTCGCCTCATCCGCCGCGCTCGGCATCCTCTTGCAGCAGGGCATTGGCGACACCATCCGCATTTCGCTGACGCCGGAGCCCGGCGGTGATCGCACGCTGGAAGTGCAGGTCGCGCAGGAATTGCTGCAGACCATGGGTTTCCGCACCTTCGTGCCGCTGGTCGCGGCGTGTCCCGGCTGCGGACGCACCACCTCGACCACGTTCCAGGAACTGGCGCGCTCGATCCAGGATTTCATCCGCGACGAAATGCCGAGCTGGAAGACGCAGTATCCCGGCGTCGAGCAGCTCAACGTCGCCGTCATGGGTTGCATCGTCAACGGTCCCGGCGAATCCAAGCACGCCAATATCGGCATCTCGCTGCCGGGCACCGGCGAAGCGCCGGCCGCGCCCGTGTTCGTCGATGGCAAGAAATTCCGCACCCTGCGCGGACCGACCATCGCCGCCGATTTCAAGGCGCTGGTCATCGATTACATCGACCAGCGCTACGGCAATGGCGCCAAGGCGCCGGTGACGGCGGCGGAATAGCCGCGCCCCAGCAGCCATGATGATAAAAGGCCGGACATTGTCCGGCCTTTTTGTTGCTCGGACGGCGCAGCGGTGCGGCGCGCAACGCCGGTTTGATGCGAATACTTAAAATCCCGGGTATCGCGTCAAGGTCGCCTTA
>JBQCIZ010000275.1:0-2597 GCA_051953235.1 Nitrobacter sp.
ATGAAAAAGACAGCAATCACGCTCGCAACCGTTGCCGCCCTTGGTGCGGCTGTTGTGACGGCGCCTGCGCCGGCTGAGGCCCGCGGTATCGGCCCGGGTCTTGGCATCGGTCTCGCCGTTGGCGCGCTGGCTGCCGGTGCAGCCGCGAGTTCCTATTACGGACCGTATGGCTACTACGGTCCGCGTTATTACCGGCCGCGGCCGTACTACGGTCCGGCATATTACGGTGGCCCCTATGCCTACTACGGCGGACCGTATCGGTACCATCACTGGCACCACCGTCATTGGCGTCATCACTGGTAACGCGAAACGCGCGACCTGATGCCATCGAAAGTCCCGGAGCTTGTCTCTCCGGGGCTTTTCGATTCCGGGGTCTTCAATTTCGTATTTCTATTTGGACGTTTCTGTCGGCCGTGAGGCGCCGAGCGTCCTGCTGATCTTGGCGCGAACCGACTTGTAGTAGTCGTCGCGTTCCTGCGTGAGCTTGGCCTGATGCGCCCGAAAATTGGCGACGCGGCGGGCGATGTCGGCGCGCTCCGATCCCAATCTGTCCTCCGGTCGTGGTTGTTGCTTTTGTTGATCGGGTGGCATCGCGGCATTCCTCCGGCATTTGCGCCTGGGTTCTGGACCGCACGCCGTGGCGCGAGACGGATCATTGCGCTGCGTCGGTGTCCAAAACCGGTGACGATTTCAACAAAACGCATAACGTTCGTCAATCGAATGGGTTGCGGAGGAGCCATTCACCTTTCCTAGTGGATAAGAACCGGCGGTTTGTTGCCGGCGGCGGTGTTGCCTTGCAGGCGATCGGCGAATGGAACCGAAAGATTCGCGCGCAGTCTCGTCGCGCAGGCCGAATGGATTCTGATCGGCCGTCCAGCGCCGTCTTGCATGGATCGTCCGTCAGCCAGTAACGTCATGCGATCGATCAGGATGGGTTCAGTTCAGGATGATTGCAACGGATCTTCGCACGGGGGTGGAGCAACTGGGCGAGATGATCGCGGCGGCGGCGACCATCGTGCCCTTCACCGGCGCCGGCATTTCCACGGAATGCGGCATCCCGGATTTTCGTTCGCCGGGCGGTCTCTGGACTCGCAACCGGCCGATCCCCTACGACGAATTTGTAGCCAGTCAGGATGCGCGCGATGAATCCTGGCGCCGCCGCTTTGCCATGGAGCCGGTTTTCGCAGCCGCAAAACCGGGGCGTGGGCATCGCGCGCTTGCTGCGCTCTACCGCGCAGGAAAGATTCCCGCCGTCATCACCCAGAACATTGACAATCTGCATCAGGATTCAGGATTTGCGACCGACCACGTCGTCGAATTGCACGGCAACACCACCTATGCGCGGTGCATCGGGTGCGACCGGCCTTACGATCTTGCATGGGCCCGGACGCGCTTCGACGAATCCGGCGCTGCACCATCCTGTCTGGAATGCGATCAGCCGGTGAAGACCGCGACGATCTCGTTCGGTCAGTCGATGCCGGAGGGGGCGATGCGGCAGGCAACCGAACTTGCGCAGCATTGCGATCTGTTTCTTGCGATCGGATCGTCGCTCGTGGTCTGGCCGGCAGCCGGGTTCCCGATGATGGCCCGAAACAGCGGCGCAAAGCTCGTCATCATCAACAACGAGCCCACCGAACAGGATGACATCGCCGATCTCGTCATCAGGCACGACATCGGCGAGACACTCGGGCCGTTCGTCGGCAACTGAGCGCGAAAATCGATTCGAGTGCGTGCAAGACTGTTCATAGTTCCCGGTAAATTTGTTTTTTATCTTTGCCGGGGAGACGAGAGTGTTATCTTTTGATTCGTGAGATTCGCGCGGCGGCGTCATGAACTGTCATCGATGGGCCCGCGAATGGCGTTGCCGCAGAGACGGCGCGCTATGGTGATGTGTGGGGTCCGGGGACATGGGGTCGGACAGTTTTGAGCCAAAGAAGTTTGGAGGTCCGGCGGCAAGCGGGACCGGGGCAAGCAGGCTTGGTTCGAAAGATTTTTCTGAAGCGGCAGACCGCGAATCCGGAATCGATCCGTTTGCTGGGCTCGGCGATGCCGCAGCGAACCTTGTCGAGATCAGCGGCGTCATCAAATGGTTCGACGCTTCAAAGGGCTATGGATTCATCGTGCCCGATAACGGCTGGCCGGACGTGCTGTTGCACGTGACCGTGCTGCGCCGCGACGGCCATCAGACGGCCTACGAGGGTGCTCGCGTGGTGTGCGAGTGCGTGCAGCGGGCCAAGGGCTACCAGGCGTTCCGGATCGTCTCGATGGACGAATCCACCGCAATCCATCCGGCCCAGATGCTGCCGCCGCGGACCCATGTCAGCGTCACGCCGACCAGCGGGCTCGAGCGGGCGCAGGTGAAATGGTTCAACCGCTTGCGCGGATTCGGCTTTTTGACGTGCGGTGAGGGTACGCCGGACATTTTCGTGCACATGGAGACGCTGCGGCGTTTCGGAATGACGGAGCTTCGTCCCGGACAGTATGTGCTGGTCCGCTTTGGGCCCGGCTCCAAGGGGATGATGGCCGCGGAAATCCAGCCGGAAAGCGGTACCCCGGGTTTGTCCTCGCACTGATCATGTGTGGCCGACGGCCTGGTT
>JBQCIZ010000276.1:0-5045 GCA_051953235.1 Nitrobacter sp.
TAGCGCTTCGCCAGCGCGGCATGAAGCGCGGCGCCGTCGGGCTTGCCCGGCAACGTATCGAGATGCAGCGGCACCGACACCAGCATGCCCTGCCGGTAGTCGCTGACCGACGGCACGAAGATCGGCCGCCGCGTGAGGTTCGAGTATTTTTGCGTTTCGGGCAGATGCTTGTGCTCGAAGCCGAGGCCGTAGAGCTCGAACGACGGTGCGCTGCCGTTCTCGAAACTTTCGATCATGGATTTGCCGCCGCCGGAATAACCGCTCACCGCGTTGATGGTGACGGGATAGTCCTGCGGGACCAGACCGGCATCGACCAGCGGCCGCAGCAATGCGATCGATCCGGTGGGATAGCAGCCGGGATTCGCGACCTTCCGCGCAGACCTGATCTTGCCGGCCTGATCCGGCGTCAGTTCCGGAAAGCCGTAGGCCCAATCGGGCGCGACACGAAACGCGGTCGAGGCATCCAGCACCTTCGGCGCGTCGGCCCCCATGCCGTCGATCAACGCAACGGTTTCCTTTGCGGCATCGTCGGGCAGGCAGAGGATCACGAGATCGACCTCGGCCATCAGGGCCTTCTTGGCCGCCGGGTCTTTCCGTTTGTCATCGGACAAGCTTTTCACGGCGACATCGCCCTGCCGGTCGAGCCGCTCGCGAATTTCAAGGCCGGTGGTGCCGGACGCGCCATCGACGAACACCGTCGGTCCGGCGGCCGTCTTGCCGGCCGGAGCCTGCGATTTGGGCTTTGTGTCTGCGACGGTCATGACGCTGTCCTCGTATCCGCGAGCGTTCCCGATTTGTAATCCAACTGCGGCCGCTGCGCGACCATTTGGCTGCTGATTTCCTGCGAACGTGGGGCCGCTCGCCCCGCGAGGGCGTTGGCGGACTTGAACAGAGACGGCATATACATCGCAAACTCCTGAAAGCGTGGAAGGAGCCGTGAGATCGTACCGCGATTTTTGGGAAAAGAGCCGCGGGAGCGATCCGGCGGCAGGGGCTGTTATCTCAAGCGCGAACAACCGCCCATACCGCGAAAGCGCGGCGGCGGCGGGTAACGGTGATGGTCGCGGTCTTGATCATGGCGGGCGATATAGGGCCGCCGTTCCGATCCGTCAATATCAAACGAAAGGGCCGCCCGAAGGCGGCCCCGTAACAGCGAATGGATCGCGCTTAGATGGTCGGATTCCAGGCCGCCGGGATGAGACGATAACCCGTGCCGTTCTTCTCCACGTGGCCGATGGAGGGGAACTGGAAGTGGAAGCCAACCACGGTGGCCTTCTCGGCCGCCGCCATGTCGAGGAATTTGTGCCGGGTCTTGGACGCCAGATCGGGATCGGCGTCGTACATCACATGCCAGTCCGGATTGATCAGGAAAAATTCCGGAATGTTGGTGACGTCCGACTGCACGAGGATTTTCGAGTTGCCCGATGTCAGCATGAACGAGGTATGCCCAGGCGTATGACCGGGTGTCCCGATCGAGTGGATGCCGGGAATGACCTCCTTGTCCCACGCGTAGCGCGCAATCTTGGACTCGATTCCATCGAAGGCTTTTTTCACGACGGCGAAGTAGTTCTTCATCATCGGATTGGAGTCGGCCTTGGCCGCGTTCTCCGGGCTGGTCCAGAATTTCCAGTCGACCTCCGGCGCCATGATCTGCGCATTTGGAAACGCCATGCTGCCATCGGCGGCGCGGATGCCGTTGATGTGATCCGGATGCAAATGCGACAGCAGCACGATGTCCACCGACTTCGGATCGACGCCGGAGGCGGTCAGGTTCTGCAGCGTATTGCCGACAGCGCCCTTGGTCGGCCCCTGATTGGCGATGCCGTTGCCGGTGTCGATCAGCACAAGCTTGGAACCGGTGTTGATGAGCTGCGGATTGAACGGCACCGTCACCATGCCATCGGGCATATAAGCAGCAGCCGCGGCCTCGCGCGCCTTTTCCTTCGGCACGTTGCGCACGAAGGTGTCCGGCATCGGGAAGCTGCGCGCGCCGTCATTGATCGACGTGCATTCGAAGCTGCCGACCTTGTAGCGATAGATTCCCGCGACCTGTTTGTTGGTGGCGGGCGCTTCGGCCTTCGCAGCACCGTTGAAAAGCGGAGCGGTCGCGACAGCCGCGGCTCCAGCCAAAACGTGACGTCGTGAAATGTCCATGATGAGTCCTCCTTCTTAAACGTTTGCCGTTGTGCGGATCCGCCGCTTCGTTGTCGTTATCGGCGACTGGTTTTATCAGCGTTTTGACTGCGAGGCGATCACAACAGTACGACCGCACCGCTTTCGTCCGTTGAGCGGTTGCAGCGGAAAACCCCTGCTGTTGTGAATTATTCCGCGCGAGCGCGGCAGCGCATGAACCGCTTTAAACCACGCGCCAGGTCCACTCGACGATCCGCGAGATCGCATCGCCAAACACGAGCAGCGCGGCCGACCACAGCAGTGCGGAAATCCAGTTGGCGAACTGGAAGCGCCAGTACGGCATTTCAAAAATGCCGGCGGCGAGCGGCACCGTCGCGCGTAGCGGCCCGAAGAAACGCCCGATGTAGATCGAGGGCACGCCCCATTTCCGCACGAAGCTTTCGCCGCGCGGCAGCAGATCGGGATAGCGCGAGAGCGGCCACATCTCCGCGACGTGGTCCTTGAACCTGAAGCCGAACCAGTAGGACAGCCAGTCGCCGAGCGCCGCACCGATGCCGCCCGCGATCCAGACCGGCCAGAAGCTCGCTCCGCTTGCGCCGATCAACGCGCCGATCGCGATCAGAACGCTCCAGGCCGGGATCACGAGCGAGATGAAGGCGAGCGACTCGCCGAAGGCGAGCAGAAGCACGATGGGCGCGGCCCAAAGCTGGTGATCCCGCACGAAGTCGGTCAGGCCACGTGCGACATCTTCCATTCCAGAGCGCCTCTCGCCGGATCCTCGCAGGCAGCGGCGCATTGAACCTTTTCGCCGGCCGGGAGACCCACGCCCACAGCTAAGCCAGCCCCTTGCGCGACTTCAAGTCACAAAGACGCGGACGCGTGATATCCCTTCTCGGTTGCTGGCTTGCCGAGTCAGCCAAATAGCAGAGGATGTGAGATGATCGGGTCATTGATGATGTGCGTGAGTGTCATCATCCTGCTGGCGGGCATGCTCGCCGGCATCGTCATGGGCGCGCAGCAGAACTTCGTGCTGGCGCCGGCCCATGCCCACCTCAACCTCGTCGGCGGTGTGTTGCTGTTCCTGTTCGGCCTGTATTACCGGGTCGTTCCCGCCGCAGGCCGGATGACACTGGCCCGGATTCAGGGCTGGCTTCATATCGTCGGGGCAGTGCTGTTTCCCGCCGGAATTGCCGTCGTCCTGCTGTACGGTCCGGCCTGGACCGCAGCTCCCATCCTCGGCTCGTTGATCGTGGTCGCTGCTATGGCGCTGTTCGTGATCGTGGTGTTCCGCACCCGAACGGCCTAAAAGCCCCCTCACGCGAGCCGGGCCCCCCCTTGGCGAAAGGGTCGTCCGGTCACATTTCCAGTCCCATCCATGGCATAGTCAGGGCCATCGATTCGCTCGCGCGAAGGCCGCGCGCAACGTTTGAGAAGCTATGTCCAAGCCACTGAAATCGAACGCTAAAACGAAATCATCTGACGACCTTTTTGCGACTGACGAACCAAAGGGCCGAGCGCCTGCCCGTGCCGCCAGCCGCGCCTCCGGGGCCGAGGCCGGCTACACCGCCGCGGACATCGAGGTGCTGGAGGGCCTGGAGCCGGTCCGCCGCCGCCCCGGCATGTACATCGGCGGTACCGACGAGAAAGCGCTGCATCACCTGTTCGCCGAGGTGATCGACAACTGCATGGACGAAGCGCTGGCAGGGCACGCGACCTTCATCAGCGTCGAACTGACCGCGGATGGTTTTCTGACCGTCACCGACAACGGGCGCGGCATCCCGGTCGATCCGCATCCGAAATTTCCGAAGAAGTCTGCGCTCGAAGTCATCATGTGCACGCTGCACTCCGGCGGCAAGTTCGACTCCAAGGTCTACGAGACTTCCGGTGGCCTGCACGGCGTCGGCGTCTCCGTGGTCAACGCCCTCTCCTCGCGGCTCGAGGTCGAAGTGGCGCGCAGCCAGCAACTCTACAAGATGACGTTCGAGCGCGGTCACCCGAAGGGCAAGCTCGAGAGCCTCGGCAAGATCAACAACCGCCGCGGCACCACCATCCGCTTCAAGCCCGACACCGACATTTTTGGCGCGAAAGCCGCTTTCAAGCCGCAGCGCCTGTTCAAGATGACGCGATCGAAGGCGTACCTGTTCGGCGGCGTCGAAATCCGCTGGCATTGCGCGCCGGAATTGCTCAAGGGCCTCGAGGATGTTCCGGCAGAGGCAACCTTCCACTTCCCCGGTGGATTGAAGGATTATCTCGGCGCGGCGATCCACGCCGACACGCTGGTGCATCCCGACATCTTCTCCGGCAAATCCGGCCGCAATGGTGCGCACGGCGCCTGCGAATGGGCCGTCGCCTGGACGGCTGATGCCGATGGTTTCCTGTCCTCCTACTGCAACACCGTGCCGACGCCCGACGGCGGCACTCACGAGTCCGGCATGCGCAGCGCGCTGCTGCGCGGCCTGAAGGATCACGCCGAACGCGTCGGCCAGGGCAAGCGTGCCGCGCCGATCACGTCGGAAGACGTGATGGTCGGTGCCGCCGTGATGCTCTCGGTGTTCGTGCGCGAGCCGGAATTCCAGGGCCAGACCAAGGATCGTCTTGCCACTGCCGAGGCACAAAAGATCGTCGAGCAGGCGATCAAGGACCCGTTCGACCACTGGTTGTCCGGCAACCCGCTGCAAGCCAACAAGCTGCTCGACTTCGTGGTCGAGCGCGCCGACGAGCGGTTGCGCCGCCGCGCCGAAAAGGAAACCTCGCGCAAGAGCGCGGTGAAAAAGCTGCGCCTGCCCGGCAAGCTCGCCGATTGCTCGGATGCCGCGACCGACGGCTCCGAACTGTTCATCGTCGAGGGCGACTCGGCCGGCGGCAGCGCCAAGCAGGCGCGCGACCGCAAGACCCAGGCCGTGCTGCCGTTG
>JBQCIZ010000277.1:0-7912 GCA_051953235.1 Nitrobacter sp.
AAGCGCTTGCTGCTGTCGCAAGTTCGCCGCGAAGCTGCGATAGTGTGAATCGCATGGATGGCAATCCAAATCTGATCCGCCGGCTGATCGTCCAGAACGTGATCTGGGTCGCGACGCTCGGCGCGCTGCTGTTCATTTCCGCGGGCACCCTGCGCTGGCCGGCCGCCTGGCTGTTTCTGGCGATACTCGGCGGCCTCGGCCTCGTCGGCGGCCTCTGGTTTGCGAAAACCAACCCCGGATTGCTGGCCGAGCGCATGCAGCCGATGATGCAGAAGGATCAGCCGAAAGCGGACAAGATCTTCATGATGGTGTTGGGGCCGGTCGCCATGATCTGGCTGATCGTGATGGGCCTCGACCAGCGCTATCAATGGTCCGGGATAGGTTTCAGCGTTCAGTGCATCGGCCTGGCGCTGCTCGTGCTGTCGTTCGCGATTTCATTCTGGGTGATGCAGGAGAACACGTTTGCCGCGCCCGTGGTGAAAATTCAGGCCGAGCGCGGACATCAGGTGATCCGCACCGGACCCTACGCCTTCGTCCGGCATCCGATGTACAGCGGCGTGATTTTCTTCTTTCTCGGAGTTGCATTGCTGCTGGGCTCGTGGTGGGGCGCTGCGATCACGCCGATCTTCATCGGGCTGTTCGCTGTGCGTGCCGTGATCGAGGAAAAGACCCTGATCGCCGGCCTGCAGGGTTATCGGAACTATGCCGAACAGGTTCGCTACCGGCTGGTGCCGGGAATCTGGTAACCTGACGGCACCCTTCCGCGCAGGAGAGCCCGATGCCCGACATGAAAACTTATACCGGCGGCTGCCATTGCGGTCAGGTGCGCTTCGAATGCACTACGGACCTCGCGATGGTCACGGCGTGCAACTGCTCGATCTGCACGAAGAAGGGCTTGCATTTCACGTTCCTGCCGCCGCAAAGCTTTCAGCTCCGCGCCGGCGAAGAGAACCTCCGGGAATACCTGTTCAACAAGCATGCCATCCGGCATCAAATCTGCGTCGATTGCGGGGTCGACGTGTTCGCGCGCGGCAAGAAGCCGGATGGCACCGAGGTCGTGGCGCTCAATGTGAACTGCATCGACGGCATCGAGCTGTCGAAACTGACCCTGACACCGTTTGATGGGCGAAGCCTCTAGCCGAAGCCGCTAGAGATCCAGCGCCTTGTAGTGGCGGAAGATGCCGTCCTCGTTGAAGGCAATCCGGCGATCGCTTGCGAGATAGGCCTCGATACGGGGCCGTTGTGCAATCCGGTCATGCAGATCTATCAATCTGGGAATCTCGCGCTCGAAACGGCTCATGTGCTTTGGAAACGCATAGCGCAGCCCCGCCACGATCTGGAACAGCGAGAGGTCCACGTAGGTCAGTCTGCGGCCGGTGACAAAGCCGCCGCCGCGATCCGCGACCAGCCGCTCGAAGTAACCGAGATATTTTGGCACGCGCTCGCCCCAGAATTCATCGGTCCGGCGCTTGGCCGGTGCGCGCTGATCCTCGTAGTAGAGCGTAGGCCCCAACGGATGATGCGTGTCGTGAATTTCCAGCACGAGGTCGGCGATGGTGAGTTGCAGTTGATGCACCCAGAGCCGGCCGGCTTCGGCTTTCGGTGCGAGACTGTGCCGCGCGCCGAGATAAAACAGGATGTTGGCGGTCTGCCCGATCACCAGCTTGCCGGATTTCAGGAATGGCGGCGCGAATGGCGGCGTCGTGCTGTCCTCCATCATCCGCGTCATTTCCGACATGCCGCGACCGCTCCGCGCCACATCGTCGTAATCGGCGCCGGCCTCCTCAAGCGCAAGACGGACAAATTCGCCGCGGCCCTGGATTCGCGGCCAATAGTAGAGTTCGTAGCGCATCTGCAAACGCTCCATTCACCTGCGACACACGCCCGATAGCGTTAACAACATTGTAAACTCTTCGTTCATTGCGATCATCCGGGAAGAATCCAACCAGGACGTGCGGCCACGGTGATGAAGTCTAAACGGTATTTCCCGATGGGAAGCGTTCCACGCGACATGAACCTACCGCGACACCCCCGATTAACACTTACGTTCCTATGGTCGAATCGCAAAGGAACGCGTCATGTTGCAGCAAGCAAACTTCGCATTCGCATATCACCAGATCCTGGTGATAGTCGCCGGTGCCGTGTGCCTGTTCGGTACATGGGTCGGCATGCGTCATTTCGCTCGCGCACGCGCCACATCCGGACAAATACGGTTGGGATGGCTTTTCATGGCCTCGGTCGGCACGGGCGCCGCCCTGTGGGCCTCAACCTTTATTTCCATTCTCGCGCTCGATCCTTCGCTGAATAGCGGCTTCGAACCCGCGGCTACGGGCTTTGTTCTGATCATCGCCATCATCTCCTGCCTTGCCGGGTTTGAAATCGGCAGCCGCCATTTCACGCTCGCGCCGGAATCTGGCGGCCTCATCATGGGGGTCGGAATTCTCGGAATGCATTTCCTCGCGTTCCAGGGCTGGCATATCAACGGCATCGTGCATTGGAACGTGTACGGCGTCGTTCTGACGCTGGTGCTTGGTCTCGGCCTCAGTGCCCTTTCCGTTAATCGCGCCAATCGTCCTGTGACACGCTGGTGTCGCCACGGCGCAGCCATCGTGCTCGCATTCATGGTGTGCACGATGCACTACGCATTAACGGCTTCGTCGACTCTGGTCCGCGATCAGCCGATCGCGCTGCCGGGTTATCTGATCCCGGCGAGCGTGCTGACGATTGCGGTCGTCGTCACCGTTCTGCTCGTCATGGGAAGCGGCTTCTCCACGTACATCGTCGACCTGTATACTCGCACCGAGTCGGCCGACCGCATCAATCAGCTCTCGTTCAACGACACGATGACAGGATTGCCGAACCGCATCGCGTTCAACGAACGGCTGGCGTTCGACGCCGCCGAGGCGCACGAAAAGGCCCACAAGCTCGCGGCCTTCTCGATCGACATCGACGGCTTCAAGGATGTCAACGACGTATTCGGCCACAGCACCGGCGATCTGCTTCTGATCGAAGTCGCCAACCGCATGCGCCAGATTCTGGCTCCTGGCGAATTTCTGGCCCGCCAGAGCGGCGACGAGTTCCTCGGTCTGATGACCTCTGGCAACCATCCGCACGACGCCGAGGCATTCGCTCATCGAATCGCAAAGTTATTCACGGATCCCTTTAAAGTACGGGATCAAAGCGTCTCCCTCACCGCTTCGATAGGATATTCGATTTTTCCGACGGATTCACCGGAGCGGGACCAAGTCCTGAGCAATGCAAAGCTTGCGATGTATCGTGGCAAGACGAAACAGCGCGGATTGATATGCGCTTATCATCGCGGAATGGACGATGCAGCCCGAGCAAGACGCATGCTCGCCCGCGACCTGCACTTTGCAGTCGAACGCAACGAATTGGAACTGCACTATCAATTGCAGACGACGCTTCACGACGGCCAGATTTGCGGTTCCGAAGCTCTGATGCGCTGGCGGCACCCAAAGCGCGGAATGGTATCGCCAGGAGAATTCATTCCGCTCGCGGAAGAGTCCGAGCTTATCATCGCGATGGGAGAATGGGCCCTGCGCACGGCCTGCCGCGACGCCGTCAACGGCGACCTGCCGGGAACCGTCGCCGTCAACCTGTCGGCCATCCAGTTCAAGCGCGACGATCTCGCCGAGACGATCCATCGCATTTTGCTTGAGACCGGCCTGTCGCCAAAACGTCTGGAGCTGGAGGTCACGGAATCGACGCTGATGTCGGATCAGACCCGCGGGCTGCACATTTTGCGCAAGTTGAAGGCGCTCGGAATCTCGATTGCCATGGACGACTTCGGCACCGGTTACTCGTCACTGGCAACACTGCATGCGTTTCCTTTCGACAAGATCAAGCTGGATCAGTCGTTCGTTCGGCGTCTTCCGTCCGATTTGGCGGCAGCGGCGATCGTCCGCACGGTGCTCGCGCTCGGCCAAAGCCTTGGTATGCCGGTCCTGGCGGAAGGCATCGAGAGCGAAGCGCAATGGGACTTTCTTGCTCATGAAGCTTGCCAGAAGGGGCAAGGCTACCTGTTCGCCAAACCCGTTCCGCTCCACCAACTCCCCGATGTAATCGCAGCCGCTGGAAAACTCGTTCGCCAAAGTCAGCGCGAAGCGACGGCTCCGGAGGGCGAACTCGCCGTGGCCTGAACACCACGGCGAGGCTGAACGCTCAATTCGCCGCGAAACAATAGAAAAGCGCATCACCGCCGGTGCTGCGGAGATCGGTCTGACTGCAGCCGCCGTCCGGTCCCCGCGACGGGTGCGATGAATTCCACGACTTCGACGCATCGTCATCGCGCAAACCCATGCGATCGGCATGACCGACCATCGCCGCACCTTGCGTGCTGCTCGTCCAGTTCTTGCAGGTGCGGTCATCCGCGCCCGCGAACGCCGTCCCGTCGGGCTGCGAACCGGTCAGGATGTCGTGACGGTTGGGCGTATCGCCCCGACCGTTGATCACGTCGCCCTTCTCGCTCAGCGCGGTCTGTTTGGTGAGGTTGTTGGCACCGTGCAGGTCGGCAACATCCTTGGCGATCACTGTACCCTTGGCATTCTGCCACGGCCCCTTGCCGATGCGGTCGCGCGCATTGACAGCCGGCTTGCCGTCGGCAGCCTGCGTCGACAAGTAGGCCCGCCAGGTTTTCGCGCCCGCGCCCGAAGCTTGCGCGAGCGTCTGACAATAGTTGTCGGCACCCGCCAAACCTCCGAGGTTGCCGCCGTTCCCAATTCCAGTCCCGGTCACGAAGAAGCTCATGTCGCCATCTGCGCGGGCGGATTGGCCGCCCACGGCGATCAACATGCCGGCGACGAGGCCGAGGCAAATTCGTGGAAAGATCTTGTCGATTGCAATCATCGTTTCCTCCGATCCTTTTTGACGCTGACGCCCAGCGCAACGCTCTCAACCCGCACGAACCCGATTTATTCCCGAAGCATGGAGCCCGACCCTTCAAACAAAAAAGGCGCCACGAGCAGATCGTGACGCCTTTCTTCGATCATCATCCTGCCGGTCAGGTCTGCTGGATCGCCGACAGTTCCCATTTGCCGCCGCGCGGCCGCACGAAGGTCCAGACGTCGGTGACCTCCTGCGGCTGATCACTGCCTTCGACAAGGCGGCCGCTGGTGCGCTCGATGGTCTTGTCGACCAGCGAATAGCGCATCGCTACCGTGGCATAGTCGGTGTCGCCCTCGCGCCAGGCTTCCGCGAGGTCGCCCTGCAGCAGCTTGACGTTGGACACCTTGTTCACCACACCGCGACCGTTGTTCTCGCGGAGATCCTCGGTGAAGTACGAGACCATTTCAGGCGTCGCCAGCGTATGCAGCGTGTTGACGTCCTCGTTCGACCACGCGGTCTGGATCTCGCCGAGCAGACGCTCGAAAGCTTCATAGTCAGGCGGCGTGATTTCCAGCGGCGCCTCGTTCGATCCCGAACCAAAACCGAAGCCGCTGCGCGGATTGACCTGCGCACCGGGACCGGGCGTCGGCCCGGCATAGGCTGGCGCATTACGCCGCTGCCACCAGGACATCGCGAGGCGGACAGCGAGCACGATCAGGCCGATCTGCAGGATCAGGCCAAGAAGCGACGACAGACCGCCGAGGCCGCCAAACAGGCCATGACCGAACAGCATGCCGAACAGACCGGCTCCAAGGAACCCGGCCGCGAGGCCGCCAAGCATGCCCATGCCGGGCCGGTTGAAGAAACCGCCACCGGCGGGTGCGCCGACGTTCGGGCGGCTCGGCTGGGTCATGGTGCGATCGAACGGGCGCGCGGCATTGGGCGCGGTGTTGGTCACCGGCGGCGCGGTATAGGTGTGCGAGCCGCGCGAACCGTAGCTCCGGCCGCCACCAACGCGGGCATCTGCGGCCGATGCAGCCATCAGGACCGGCAACGCAAGTGCCAGGACGACTGCAAAAGCCTTGATCAAGCCGAACGCAGATCGAGTGAATCTCATGGGTTGTTCCCTCATTTCCCGTCAGGGGAAAGCGCCCCTAAAATGGGCACCGCCGTGCAAAAGGAAAGGCCTCCCGCGCAACATGGCTGCGGCCCTCGGTCGCGGGGATGCGTCAAATGGCTGGTGGCAGGTACCGAATCCACTCCGTCAGGCCCGCGCCAGATCGAGAAAATGCCGCCCTGCCCGATCCTCAATCTCGACGATCCAGGCATCGGGATCGAACCTGATTTCCTTCGCAAGACGCTCTTCCACCGCCTGCTCGCTGACGGGCTCGCGCGAGAGCGGAGCAAAGACCCGTTCGATAGGCCGACTGTCGTCGTACACCGCCTGCGGCGCCGGCGTGTACAGCATAGCATTGCCGTCCATGAGCGCGAGCTTGACGAACACCGCGCCCGCTTCCTCCGCACCACGCCGGCGGACCGCACCAAAGACGCCTTCGGTCTGGCAGCGGCGAAGATACGCCGCCACCCATATGCTCGATTTCAGACGCATGAGGATGACCGTATAGGCCAGCGTTGACCGGCGTGCTAGTCGATAGACCGTCCGGTCATCGCGGAGAGCTCGCGCACCAGATGATCCGACATCTGTCCCGTCACCGGCATCTTGCGGGCCTGCTCGAACTTCCTGATCGCGGCCTGGGTATCGGTGCCAACCGTCCCGGTCGGTTTCAACTGACCATAGCCGTAGTCCGTCAGCGCTCGCTGAACCGCGGCGATGCGGCGTGTCGAATTGATCAGATCCGCGACGGGGTCCTTGGCCGCGGACGGAATTGAAGCAGGCGGACGCATGGAATGTGAGGATGCGGTATGCGGAAGCGCTGCCGGTTTGACCTCGGAGGCGTCGGCCTCGGCTGGCCGCGGCTTCGGCAGCGGATTGGCCTGCGGCGCCGGAGTCACAACAATACTCGAACCGAACATCGGCGACGGATGATGACCGGCCTGCATGAACAGGGCATTGGCGACGATCGCGCCGACCGCGGCGAACGCAAGCGAACCGGCAAACAGATCCTTTGGGCTGTGCGACAGGATGCGCATGACGCGACTGCGTTCCTCGTCAATATCGGTCCTCGCCGCCGCGGCCTTGCGGCGTCGGGACGGCATCATGTCGTCTGCAACAGCTTTCCTAGGCACTTTTCTTCACCTGATAGATTTCGTCCTGCTTCGCGGCCCGCACCGCGGGCGTCAGCGTTGCGATATTGTCCGATCCGGGCCGGGTTTCTGTCACGGCCACCAGCGGCAGCATGACGGTGACCGTGGTTCCCTCGGCCACTCTGCTCTGCACGTCCATCTCTCCGCCATGCAACGCCACGAGGCTCTTGACGATCGACAGTCCAAGTCCGGTTCCCTCGTGACGCCGCTGATAGGTCGTGCCCGCCTGGAAGAACGGGTCGCCGATCCGCTTGAGATCATCAGGCGCAATGCCGACGCCATTGTCCATCACGCGCAACGCCATCCGTCGCCCTTCGACGCGCGCGGAGATCGTGACGCTGCCGCCGCGCTCGGTAAACTTGATGGCGTTCGATACCAGATTCAGCACGATCTGCTTGAACGCGCGCGGATCGCCGGTGATCTGCGGCAAATCTTCCGGAACGCGCGTGACGAGTTCGACACCATTATCGCGAGCCTTGAGGGCGAGCAGATTGCAGCCGTTGACCAGCGCATCTCGCGGGGCGAACGGCTCCGGCACGATCTCGAAGTTTCCGGATTCCATTTTCGACATGTCGAGAATGCTGTTGACCACCGACAACAGATGCTGGCCGGAATCGTTGATGAGCTGGGCGTATTCCTTGCGGCGCGCCGCATCGAGCAGCAGCACATCCTCCTGAACGATCATCTCCGAGAAACCGATGATCGCATTGAGCGGCGTGCGCAGTTCGTGGCTCATAGTCGCAAGGAAGCGGGTCTTGGCGGCATCGGCGCGTTCGGCGGCCGTGCGCGCCAGATCCAGCAC
>JBQCIZ010000278.1:0-3678 GCA_051953235.1 Nitrobacter sp.
GCCTATTGCCGCGAGCACATGCCCGGCTTCAAGACGCCGAAGGCCGTGGTGTTTGGCGTGATCCCGAAAACCTCGACCGGCAAGATCCAGAAATTCCTGCTGCGCGATCAGGTCAATTCGGCGAAGGCGATTTCGGCCTGAGCGTTATGCAGGATCGAGCGTGAGCCGCATCCCGTCATAAGCCGGCACCACATTCGGCGGCAGCTTGGGACGCAGCGCTTCGTAGTCCAGGTCCGAGTGCATGTTGGTGATGACGGCGCGCTTCGGTTTGAAACGCTCGATCCATGACAACGCATCGGACACGCTGAAGTGACTTGGATGCTGCGCGTAGCGCAGGCCATCGACGATCCAGAGATCGAGATTTTCCAGCGCGGGCCAACTCGCGCGCGGAATGTCGTGGAGATCCGGCGTATAGGCGGTGTTGCCGATGCGATAGCCGAGCGCTGGAATGTTGCCATGCTGTACGAGGAACGCGGACAAGGTGAGCGCGCCGCCCTTGCCTTCGATGGTGCGGTTTTCGCCGGCCTCGATTGAGAGGTTGTCCAGGATCGGCGGATAGCCGCTGCCTGCGGGCGAAACGAAGCAATACGAGAACCGCGACAGGATATCCCTGCCCGTCGATCGGTTGAGATACACAGGAATGCGGCGGCGCTGGTGCAAGACGACAGACCTGAGATCGTCGATCCCATGGGTCTGATCGGCATGCTCATGGGTGAGAAACACCGCGTCGATGTGATCGACATTGGCGTCGATCAACTGCTCGCGCAGATCGGGCGAGGTGTCGATCACAACGCGCGTCGTCCCCCGCTCTGACGTCCGCTCGGCCATCATCGAGCAGCGGCGGCGGCGGTTCTTCGGATTGTTTGGATCGCAGGCGCCCCACCCCAATGCCGGGCGCGGTACGCCGGCGGACGAGCCGCAGCCGAGAATGGTTAGCGTCACCGTCATGCGGCGGTCCCCCCGCGCGGGACCTTGCTGAATAGCCGAAAGAAGTTTTCGGTAGTCTGCAGTGAAATCTCTTCGAGCGAGACGCCACGCGTTTCCGCCAGCACCTTCGCGGTTTCGACCACATAGGACGGTTCGTTGCGTTTGCCGCGAAATTTCCCCGGCGCGAGATAGGGTGCGTCGGTCTCCACCAGAATCCGGTCTGCAGGTAACTCGGCGGCGAGCGCGCGAAGTTCCTGGGATTTCTTGAAGGTCAGGATGCCGGTGAAGCCGATATATAGCCCGTGAGCAACGGCCTTCATGGCGAGTTCGCGGCCGCCGGTGTAGCAATGCAGCACCGCACGAAACGCGCCCTTCTCCATCTCCTCATCGAGGATACGGCCGCAGTCCTCGTCTGCCTCGCGGGTGTGGATCACCAGCGGCAGGCCGGTCGCGCGCGCCGCGGCGATATGGGTGCGAAAGCCCCGTGCCTGCGCCTCGCGCGAACCGTGCTCGTAGAAATAATCCAGTCCCGCCTCTCCGAGCGCGACCACCTTGGGCTGCCGCGTCAGAGCGATCAGTTCGTCGGAAGAAATGCCATCCTCTTCATCGGCCTGATGGGGATGGGTGCCGACCGAGCAATAGACGTTCGGAAACCGCGCCGTGATCGCGAGCAACGCCTCGATCCGGCGCACACGCGTCGAGATCGTGACCATGCGGGCGATTCCGGCGGCTTCCGCGCGCGAAACGATCCCGTCGAGATCGTCGGCGAAATCGGGGAAGTCGAGATGGCAGTGGCTGTCGACAAGCATCTGACGTCAACGGCTCACGCGGCCGGTGGTTCGACGTAACGCGGGAACACCGGTGCGGGTGCCGGCAGCGTCGTGCCCGGCTCGATGCGCACGTGACCGCCGAGCATCGCAAACGTCCGCTCGCTGTCGGGGATTCCGAGGATGTCGAGCATCTTCGCGCATGACGCCGGCATCGCTGGCTGCGCCAGGATCGCGATCTGGCGGACGACCTCCGCAGCGACATAAAGCACTGTCTTCTGCCGCGCCGGATCGGTCTTGGCGAGTACCCATGGCGCCTCCCCGGCGAAGTAGCGATTGGCTTCGGCCACGACCGACCAGACCGCATTAAGCGCCTGATGGATCTGCTGCGTGCGCATCGCCTCTCGCGCGAGAGCGATCATGCCGTCGGCCTGCGCCAGGATCGCCTTGTCGGTGTCGCTGAAATCGCCGGGTTCCGGCAAAACACCGTTATGCTGTTTCGCGATCATCGACAGCGAGCGTTGCGCGAGATTGCCGAAATCGTTGGCGAGGTCGGCATTGATGCGCGCCACGATCGCCTCGTGATTGTAGCTGCCGTCCTGCCCGAACGGCACCTCGCGCAGGAAGAAGTAACGCACCTGATCGACGCCATACTGCGCGGCGAGGTTGAACGGATCGACGACGTTGCCGACCGACTTCGACATCTTCTCGCCGCGATTGAACAGGAAGCCGTGGGCGTAAACCCGCTTCTGCAGCGGGATACCCGCCGACATCAGGAACGCCGGCCAATAGACGGCGTGGAAGCGGATGATGTCCTTGCCGATGATATGCACATCCGCCGGCCAGTAATGCCAGTTTTTGTCGTTCTCATCGGGGAAGCCGACACCGGTGATGTAGTTGGTTAGCGCATCGACCCACACATACATCACGTGCTCGGGATCGCCCGGCACCTTGACGCCCCAGTCGAAGGTCGTCCGCGAGATCGATAGATCCTTCAAGCCGCCCTTCACGAAACTGACAACTTCATTGCGCCGCGAGTCCGGACCGATGAAGTCGGGTTGGCTGTCGTACAGCGCGAGCAATTTGTCCTGATAGGCGGACAGCTTGAAGAAGTAACTCTTCTCCTCGACCCAATCGACCGGCGTTCCCTGCGGTCCGCGCCGCACCTTGTCCTCGCCGACCACGGTTTCGTCCTCGGCGTAATAGGCCTCGTCGCGCACAGAGTACCAGCCGGCGTAGCTCGACAGGTAAATGTCGCCATTCGCCTCCATCCGTTTCCAGATTTCCTGCACCGAACGATGATGCGCGGGCTCGGAGGTGCGGATGAAGCGGTTAAACGAAATGTTCAGTGTCTCATCGAGCTTGCGCAGCAATTCCGCATTGCGTGTGGCCAACTCGAGCGCGGTGATGTTCTCGCGCTGCGCGGTCTGCACCATCTTCTGCCCGTGCTCGTCGGTGCCGGTCAGAAAGAACACATCCTTGCCGTCGAGCTTCTGGAAGCGCGCCAGCGCGTCGGTCGCGATCGCCTCATAGGCGTGGCCGATATGCGGCGCGCCGTTCGGGTAGACGATGGCGGTGGTGATATAGAACGTATTGCGAGCAGATGCGGCCGAAGGCTGCACCGAGGCAACGGATATCTTCGGCTTGCGTGGTGTCGCCGGCTTTACCGCCTTTGCAGAACGTTTCGCCGCGGCTTTTTTCGGCGCCGTTTTCTTCGCGGATTTGGCCGGTTGTTTTTTGGCCGGTCGCTTGACCGTCTTCTTCCCGACCTTTTTGGTCTTCCTGGCCGCCCGCGTTTTGGCCTTTGCTTTGACGCTCTTTTTCGCTGCCTTCCGGGCGCTCACCTTCTTGCTGCGCTTTTTCGCGGCCGAGGTGCTGCCTGCAGCGGCGCGCGATTTGTTCGCCTTGCGAGCGCGGGATTTTTTGGCCGGTTTCTTCTTAGCGGAAGCCACTACAAATTCCTTATGATTCAAGCTGGACTGTC
>JBQCIZ010000279.1:0-23040 GCA_051953235.1 Nitrobacter sp.
GCTGGCGGGTATCCTGGATTGCTTCCGCGTCGGCCGCGGCACGGTCCTCAATGCGCTGTTCCGGCCGCGCATCGACCGCATCCTGTTCGCCGCCACCAAGGCGGACCATCTGCATCACACGAGTCACGACCGGCTCGAGGCAATCCTGCGGCGGATCGTCGATCGCGCCGTATCGCGCGCCGAGATCGAAGGCGCTTCGATCGACGTGGTGGCGCTCGCCGCCGTTCGTGCCACCCGCGAGGCGCAGGTGCAGCGCGGCCATGACAAACTGCCGTCGATCATTGGCACGCCGCTCGCCGGTGAAGCCGCCAACGGCGAAACCTTCGACGGCAATACCGAGGTCGCAACTTTCCCTGGCGACCTGCCGGCCAACCTCGACGGCCTGTTCGATGGCGGCGCCTTTCGCGGCCTGTCGACATCGGGCGCAGAGCACGCAGACTTCCGTTTCCTGCGGTTTCGGCCGCCGCAACTCGACCGCAACGGCACGGATGAGCCGGCGCTGCCTCACATCCGCCTCGACCGCGCGCTGCAGTTCCTGATCGGAGACCGTCTGCAATGAGTAGTCACTGCAATGAGTGAGCCACCCGGCCCGCGCCGCCCCGCGACGTTCAAGCTCGACGATCCCCACGTGGTCGTTGTCGATCCTGACGACGAAACCGGCCGGCTCGCGCGCGGCGGCATCCGCATCACGCCGGAGGCGGACTCCACCTCCCTCCCGGTCCCGATCGAGGAGCCGCCGGTCCCGGCGCGAAAGGGATTTCGCTGGGGAACGCTGTTCTGGACCTCGCTCGGCGGGCTCGTGGTGCTCGGCACCGGCCTCGGCATCGTCCGCCTGATCGACGACCTGTTCGCGCGCAGCGAAGGGCTGGGCTTCCTCGGATTGGCGCTGACCGCATTGCTGGTGCTGGCGTCCATCGTCATCGCTGCCCGCGAGATCGCGGGCCTTGCCCGGCTTGCCAGCATCGAGGACCTGCACCGGCGTGCGCTAGATGCCATTGCGAGCGACGATCGCACGCGGGCCGACGCCGTGGTGCGCGACCTGGTCAAGCTCGCCCATGACAACCCGCACCTCGCCCGGGCGCGCGCCGCGCTGCGCAGCCATGGTTCCGACATCATCGACGGCGCCGACATGGTGCGGCTCGCCGAGCGCGAACTGATGACGCCGCTGGATCAGGAAGCGCGGCGGCTGGTCTCCGCCGCCGCACAACGCGTGTCTATTGTCACCGCCGTCAGCCCGCGCGCCGTCGTGGATGTCCTATTCGTGTTCGCGGCAGCGGTACGGCTGGTGCGGCAACTCGCGCGCCTCTATGGCGCACGGCCCGGCACGCTCGGCATGATCCGCCTGATGCGGCACATCATCGCCCATCTCGCGATCACCGGCGGTATGGCGGCGAGCGACACCCTGATCCAGCAGGTGCTCGGTCACGGCATCGCGGCCAAGCTGTCGCAGCGGCTTGGCGAAGGCGTGCTCAACGGCCTGCTGACCGCGCGTCTCGGTCTCGCCGCCATCGACGTGACGCGGCCGCTGCCGTTCGCGGCCCTGCCGCGCCCCGCCCTCGGCGATTTGATGAAGGATCTGCTGCGCAAGCGCGGCCACGAGGACTGAGCTATCGTTCCGCGATAGCGAACGCCGGATGCCGGCCGTCGCCGCGCGGCGAGGTTTCATCATTCGCCAGTTGCCGCCATTTGTAGAGCGGCGAGTCCGGCGGCGGCGAGAGATCTGGCGTCCAGCCGGTCAGCTTGTCCAGTACATAGGTATCCATGACCCGGCCACGCCAGACCCGCTGGACTTCACCGAGCGGCGTCAGCACAGCGGACGTTGACGCGAGAATTGCGGTGTCGACAGGCTTCCTCGCGACATAGAGTCCGGCATGCCCCGCGATGGCGCTCATGCCCGGATCGCGAAAGCCGAGGAAGCGGCTGCGTTCGTTGATCTCGACCACCGGCACGCGATTGCCGAGATACCAGCGCAGCATCGCGTAGACTCGGTAATCGTCGGTCGCGATCCATGTCGCGCCGGACGTTTGCAGTTCGCTCTCGACGCGGCTTGAGACTTGCGCAAACCCGGCCTCGCCGCCGATCGGATCGGTCTTGCCGATGAAATTCCAGGGGCTGACGATGTAGTACAGGAAAACCGCGACAACGATCACGATGCCTGACGCGATCGCCGCCCTCGCCCAGGCCATCGACCGCGTCACCATCCACGCCGGCCATTTTTCGCGGGCCCGCAGCACGAGATCGATCGCCGCCGCGGCAAACCCGAACGGCCAGATGAACATCGGCCAGGTGTCGCCAACCCGAAGCGTCAGCGACTTCCAGAGGAAGTATCCGAACGGTACCAGCACGGCCGTCGACAGCAGCACGGAGACCGGATCGCGATGGCGATAGCCGCGCCATGCGGTGAGCCCGACGCCGAACAGCACCACCGGCAACAGGATCGGCCCGACCTGACCGAACTGAAGACCGAGATAATCGCCGACCGTGCGCAACGTGATGCTGTGCGTCGCCGTGGCGCGCACGAACTGAAAGCGGAACGAGGCCCAGTCGTGCATCCCGTTCCAGATCAGCACCGGCGAGAACACGGCGACGGCGATCAGCAGCGCACCCCACGGATACGGGCTGCGCAACCAGCGGGAGCGCCAGTCCGGCACCAGGATGAACGCGGCAACGGCCGGAACCAGCATCAGTGCAGTGAGCTTCGACAGCAGCGACAGTCCTGCGAACAGACCGGCCGCGAGCCACCAGCGCGCATCGCCGCTTTCCGCGAGCCGCACTAGCGACCACGCCATCGCCAGTTCGAACGGGATCAGCGCCACATCCGGCGCGACCTTGGCCATCAGCAGGCCGTAATACAGCGCCGCCTCCATCATCAGCACCGCAAGAACAGCGGCGCGGATATCGCGGGTGACGCGGCGGACGATATCCGCCAGCAATAATTGCGAAACCGGCATCGCCAGCAGGCCGGCGAACCGCACACCGAAATTGGTGTCACCGAAGATCGCGGTGCCGAAGCGAATGAACCACGCGATCATCGGCGGATGATCGAGGAAGGACAGCGACGCTTCCTTCGACCATGTCCAGTAATAGGCCTCGTCGGTACGCAGCTCCAGTTCCGCAGCAAAGATGCATCGCAGCGCGGTCATCGCGGCAATCAATGCGGCAACCCAAAGCAGCGACCGGAGCGCCGGACGTGCGGATTGCGATGCGCTTGTCTCGGGTTTTGCGATGTCCATCTGGATGCTGGAATTGTGCCATAGCGAGCATCGCCGCTCCGGCCAGTTCAGTCGCGCTTTCTTGACCACTCCCGTCCGGGTGTCAATCTGGCAGGCGGATGCAGACCGCAAATGAAGGCAGCCATCCGGAAATATTCCCGCCTCGCCTCAACAAAGTCCCATGGCGCCCGCGACGCCCACAAACTAACATCGCTGCGATGCTGATTTGGCCGGCCGCTTTCGTGCCGTTCGTCAGCCAGCCTTGCGGACGCAACCGGGACCCATGACCGACGCGAAACGGCTTCAATTCGGCAGATTGATCCGCGGCATCGGCGTACGTCAGATCCGCCTTTTCTGCGGGCTGACGATGTTCGCCTATCTGACCAGCCATTTCCTCAATCATGCGCTCGGCAACATCTCCGCCGAAGCGCTGAACACCGGCGTCTACTACCACACCGTGTTCTGGCAGTTCCTGCCGATCGCAATGCTGCTCTACACGGCGATCTTCGTCCACATGGGTCTCGGCCTTTGGGCGCTGTATGAGCGGCGCCAGTTTCGCTGGAAGGCGATCGAGCCGCTGCAGCTCGTTCTCGGATTGAGCGTCCCTGCGCTGGTGATCGCACACGTCGTCGGCGTGCGCGTCGGCCAGACCCTGTACGGGCAGGAAAAACTGTATCCGCAAGTCTTCTATGCTTACTGGGTCTACTGGCCCTACAAGAAGTGGCTGATGTTCTTGGTGCTGAACGTCGCCTGGATCCACGGCTGCATCGGAATCTACTTCTGGCTGCGGATGAAAAAATTCTTCGCAGCCGCCGCACCCTATCTGCTTGCCGCCGCGATCCTGATTCCAACGCTTGCCATGCTCGGCCTCTATCAGGGAGGACGCGCCGTGGTCGCCGACAGCGCCAGCGCCGAGTGGCGCGCGGAGAATCTCGGCCCCGAGCAGGTCGGCACGACCCATGAGCAGGACGTGCTCGCGGATATCGCGGAATATTTCCTGTGGGGCTATCTCGGATTGATCGGACTGGCGCTGGCTGCACGCGCCACGCGCCTCCTGCTCGAGCGGCGGCGCGGCATGATCGCGTTGTCATACGGCAACGGCCGTATCGTTCGCGTTCCCAAGGGATTGAGCGTGCTCGAGGCAAGCCTGCGCCACAATCTCCCCCATGCCAGCATTTGCGGCGGCCGCGCCCGCTGCTCGACTTGCCGCATCCGGGTCATCGGCGACGTCAGCGCGCTGCCTGTCCCATCGAAACGCGAAGCCTTTATTCTGGATCGCGTGAATACGGGCGGCGATCCCTCGATCCGCCTCGCCTGCCAGTTGCGGCCGGAAGCCGACCTGTCGTTCTTTCAACTGTTCATGCCGCACGCCCTGTCGGCCAATGCCCATGCCGCCCAGGCCCATCGCATCGGCCAGGAGCGCTACCTCGTCAGCATGTTCGTCGACATGCGCGGCTCGACCAAGCTCGCGGAAAAGCTCCTGCCGTTCGATACGGTGTTCATCGTCAATCGCTTCCTGAGCGCGGTTTCGCAAGCCGTGACGGAATGCGGCGGCCAGCCCAACCAGTTCGTCGGCGACGGCCTGCTCGCCCTGTTCGGCCTCGCGACCGGGCCCGAAACCGCCTGCCGTCAGGCGATCCGAGCCGCGGCCGCGATCGCCATCAATATCGACGAACTCAACCGCGTTCTCGGTCATGAATTGCGCGAGCCGATCCGCTTCGGGATCGGCATCCATGGCGGCGAGGTCATCATCGGCGACATCGGCTATCGCGATCACATCGTGTTCACGGCGCTCGGCGATGCCGTCAATGTCGCTGCGCGCCTGCAGGACATGACCAAGACGCTGGGATGCGAAGTCGTGCTGTCGGACGACGTGCGCAAGACCGCGCGGCTGTCGCTCGATGCCGCACATGAACTCACCGTCACCATTCGCGGACGGGATGAGCCGATGACGGTTCAGAGTATCGCCGATGCGGAGACGCTATCGGCGGTCAACGACGCGGGGCCTGTCGCTGCGTAGATCTCGCGCGCATTTTTCAAAGGCGCTGCTCCTGTGTGAGATTTCGCACACAAAACCGGCTCAAACGCCGCCTATCTGAACGTCCATTCAGAAAATTGTCCGGTGGCGACATCGAACCCGTTCGAACCCACGTCTGAAAGGGTGCGACGAACTTGTGACGGGCGAGAGCACAACAAGCAAGGCTCGAACCCGCAACCGGAAACTGAACATCGAATTGAAACTGCAACCCGCGCATCATGCGCTTCATTTAAGGAGAACGACCATGTTTCGTAAATTTGCTCTCGGACTCGTTGCCGCCGCTTCCCTCGGTGCGATGGCGCTGGCGCCCTCGACCGCTTCGGCCCACGGCTGGCATCACCACCACTTCGGCCACTTCGGTCATTTCGGCCACGGCTTCGGCGTCGCCTATGTCGGCGGTTATGACGACGGCTGCTACGTGGTGCGGCGCGTGCCGACCCCGTTCGGCTTCCGCCTACGGACGATCAACGTCTGCGACTGATCGCATCAGGTTCGATCAAAACCCCGGCCGCCCAGCGGCCGGGGTTTTCGTTCGGCGGCGAAGATGCGTCTCCTCCCGGACTGTTGCATCGCAGAAAAAATTCCACGACCCGATCCATCGGCCGCATCGAACCATCCATACGGAACTCATCGATTGACTTGCCGTGGCCCGGTGCCAAACTTGTGGGCATGTGCCCCGTGATGACGGGCCACGACAGTGAAGCTTCGGAGGAAGCCCATGCTCGATCGACGAGAGATGATGAAGCGCGTTGGTGCCGGACTGGCCGTCGGCGCGATGTCCGGTCTCAATCCCCTCAAGGCCCTTGCGCGCGATACCGTGACGCTGCCGTTCGACAATGGCGAGCGTCCGCTGGTGAAATATCCCCAGAAGCGCACGATGATCGGCCTCACCAGCCGGCCACCGCAACTCGAAACACCGTTTTCGGTCTTCAACGAAGGCGTCATCACGCCGAACGATGCGTTTTTCGTCCGCTACCATCTGGCCGACGTGCCGCTCAACATCGATCCCGACACGTTCACGGTGGAGGTCAAGGGCAAGGTCGACCACCCGCTCAAACTGTCGCTTAGAGATCTCCGGAAGATGAAGGCGAAAGAGATCGTCGCCGTCAATCAATGCTCGGGCAACAGCCGTGGCCTGTTCAATCCGCGCGTCGCCGGCGGCCAGCTCGGCAACGGCGCGATGGGCAATGCGCGCTGGCGCGGCGTGCCGCTCAAGACCGTACTCGAGCAGGCCGGCGTGCAGTCCGGCGCGAAGCAGGTGGTCTTCGGCGGCATGGACGGCCCGGTCAGCGACAAGACGCCGGACTTTGCCAAGGCGCTGGACATCGATCACGCCCGTGACGGCGAGGTCATGCTCGCCTACCTGATGAACGGGCGGGATCTGCCGGTCCTGAACGGCTTTCCGCTGCGGCTCGTCGTCCCCGGCTATTACGGGACCTACTGGGTCAAGCATCTCAATGAAATCACCGTCATCGACAGCGTCTATGACAATTTCTGGATGAAGACGGCCTACCGCATTCCGGACAATGCCTGCGCCTGCGTCGAGCCGGGCACCGCGCCGAAGGCCACGGTCCCGATCAACAGGTTCAATGTCCGCTCCTTCATCACCAATGTCGCCGACGGCGCCAAGCTCAAGGCCGGCGGCAAGCTCCTGAAGGGAATCGCTTTCGATGGTGGCACCGGAATCAAGGAGGTCGCGGTGTCGACCGATGGCGGCAAGACCTGGAAGAATGCCCGGCTCGGCCGCGATTACGGCAAGTACTCATTCCGCGAATGGAAGGTCCCGGTCAAACTGAGCGCGGGCACGCATGACCTGAAAGTCCGCGCCACCAGCAACGGTGGTCAGGTGCAACCCGCCGAGGCTTCATGGAATCCGGCGGGCTACATGCGCAACGTCATCGAGACAGTCCACGTGACGGTGGCGTGAGGGAGATGATCATGACGCGCTCAGTTCTTCCCGCTCTCGCAATCGCCTGCGGACTGGCCTTCGGCCTGACGGCCGCGGGCGCCAAACCGGTCAACTACAAGCTTCCGGATGAAACCGCCGCGTTCAAGCCGGGCCCCAATCTCGACGTGGTGAAAAACAACTGCACGGCCTGCCACTCGGCGGACTACGTCCAGACCCAACCGCGCGGGCCGAAGTTCAAGAAGGATTTCTGGCAGGCCGAAGTGAACAAGATGATCAAGGTGTATGGCGCGCCGATCGACGAGGCCGACATCCCCAAGATCGTCGAGTATCTGACGTCGACCTACTGAGATCGATGGCGTGAGACCCGAATGCGAAACGCCAATCCGAAGGGCTTGCCCCTCCGGATAGGTGTTGGTTTGTCCGGGCCGGTCCCACGCGGGCGACGCTCTGCCGCGCCCGAAATGCCCGAATTGAGGCAAAAATCCTCCCAAAGGACCGAATATCGGGCTGTTTCGGCCATCTGCCGCTTCGCGTTTGATCTATCAAGCCGGAGCGGGACCGCGTATCGTGTGCGCCGTCGGACGTGCCGGTTTCCGGGGGACCGACGGTTGCTATCGTTTGTTCATTCCTGCGGAGACTTGGAATGCCTAAAGGTACTGTGAAGTGGTTCAACCCGACCAAGGGTTATGGGTTCATCCAGCCGGCCGGCGGCGGCAAGGATGTGTTTGTGCATATTTCGGCTGTCCAGAAGGCTGGCCTGACGACCCTCAATGAAGGGCAGACGGTTGAGTTCGAGGAAGTCGCCAACCGCGGCAAGACCTCGGCGGAAAACCTCAAGGTCTGACGCGATAATGCGATCGGGGTTGCGCAGCGCGTAACCTGATCGCCGACTCCGACATCAGCGAACCGTGCGGTACGCCCGCACGGACTTCGCGACCTCAATCCTCCTTGACCCATTGTTGGACGGTCATGACATCGGGCACCTGCGCGTAGCCGCGCGGCCACATGTCGACAACCCATTCAACACGGGTGGCGCGATCCACCAGCACGGCGGTGTTGTGCGGCGTCTGCAGCACGAGCGTGTTGCCGCGGTAATGCGGATTCCCCACCGTGTGAAACTTCAGCAGTTTCCAGTCCTGCAGCACCAGCAGCAGACTGGTGGTGTTGCGGGTGGTGTCCCAGCAATCGAAGTTGTGCTTGTCATCCCCGGCGCGAAAATCGGCGCGCGCGACGCGCTTGTTGGTTCCGAGAATCGGCCCCATGCGGCGATCGAACCAGACCACCGCCTTTTGCACGGCCTGGCGCTCGGCGGCAGCAGACGTCCGGCCCGATGCCATGATCCGCGCCAACGCCGCCTTGTCGCCGGCCGTAAAATCCAGGATTTCGCGGCGCCGGCAGACGAAGCCATAGCATACCGTCATGGATTTCGCGGTCGGCGGATAGATCGACACCGAGGTGTAGAGTTGCGAAATACCCGAACTGAGTTCGGTGGCGTCGGCGCGATTGTCCGCGGCTTGCATCAGCATCAGTGTGCCGGCCGCGACGACAAGAGACAGCAAACGGCACAAGCGTACGCAGCCGTACCGCCGATTCAAAATGCCAGTCATCATCACGCAGTGATTTTCCTATGGAGCGAGGATGAGTTCCAACCCGGGACGGAGACTAGCCCGCCTACGGGGCGAAATGGTCGCGCCGCCGCAACAGCGATCCAGATTTTGTCGCAGCGACGTGCAAGCCGCATCACATGGCCGTTATCGAACCGCCGTCACACCGGCAACGGCGCGTCGCGCTTGACCTCCTCCATCACGGCGTAGGTCCGCGTCTCGCGCACGCCGGGCAGCGCCAACAGGCTTTCGCCGAGAAACCGGCGGTAGGCGGTCATGTCGGCGACGCGCGCCTTGACGAGATAGTCGAAGCCGCCGGCGACCATGTGACACTCCAGCACTTCCGGCGCGAGGCGGATTGCACGCGAGAACCGCTCGAAAACATCTGGCGTGGTCTTGTCGAGCAGCACCTCGACGAACACCAGCAGCCCCAGACCAAGTTGGTGCGGATTGAGGCGCGCACCGTAGCCTTCGATGAAACCGTCGCGCTGCAGCCGCTTGAGCCGCTCGCCAATCGAGGTCGGTGACAAGCCGATCCGCTCGGCCAGTTCGACATTGGCGATCCGGCCATCGCCTTGAAGGATCGAGAGAATCTTCCGGTCTATCTTGTCTATATTGCTCATATATACGGCCATTTTGATATATATCCTGATTTTATAAGGAAAAATCCCCGTTTTGTCTATCGAACCACGGCAGTGCCGGCGCTAGGTTCAAATCACCCGTGAGGAATCGCCGATGTCCGCCCAGTCGCCCCTGCCGCCGTTTTCTGCCCCCTACGCGCCCGAGGACAAGGCGATCGCAGCCCGGCTGCTTGCCGAGGCACGATTGCCGTCCGAGGCCGAGGCCAGGGTCGACCGCACCGCACGGCGGCTGATCGACGCCATCCGCCAGAACGACGATCCGCTGGGCGGCGTGGAGGACATGCTGCGCGAGTTCGCACTCTCCACCAGCGAGGGTCTCGCCTTGATGGTGCTGGCGGAAGCGCTGTTGCGCGTGCCCGACGCACGCACCGCCGACCAGTTCATCGAAGACAAGCTCGGACAGGGCGACTTCGTCCATCACGAAACGAAGTCCAGCGCCTTCCTCGTCAATGCTTCCGCCTGGGCGCTCGGGCTGTCGGCGAAAGTGATTCAACCCGGCGAAACGCCGCAAGGCACCATCGGCCGGCTCACAAAGCGTCTGGGCGCGCCCGCGGTCCGCGCCGCCACGCGACAGGCGATGCGGCTGATGGGCAGCCACTTCGTGCTCGGCGAAACCATCGCGGCGGCGCTGGAGCGTGCCCGCGCCCATGCGTCCGGCCACGCCCGCTATTCCTTCGACATGCTCGGTGAAGGCGCGCGCACCGCCGGCGATGCGCAACGCTACTTCAACGCCTATGCCGCCGCGATCGATGCCATCGGCCATGCCGCAGGCGACAGGCCCCTGCCCGATCGCCCCGGCATTTCCGTCAAGCTGTCGGCGCTGCATCCGCGTTATGAGGCGGTGAGCCGGCAGCGGGTGATGACGGAACTGGTGCCGCGCGTCATCGACCTCGCCGCCCGCGCCAGGGCGCACGATCTCAACTTCACCGTCGACGCCGAGGAAGCCGATCGGCTGGAACTGTCGCTCGACGTGATCGCCGCAGTGTTTGCAGATCGCTCGCTCGCCGGCTGGAACGGTTTCGGCCTCGCCGTTCAGGCCTATCAGAAGCGCGCCGATGCGGTGATCGACTACGTCGACGAGTTGGCTCGGCGACGGGACCGGCGGATGATGGTGCGCCTCGTAAAGGGCGCATACTGGGACACCGAGATCAAACGCGCGCAGGAGCGCGGGCTCGACGGCTATCCCGTGTTCAGCCGCAAAGCGATGACAGACCTGAACTACATCGCCTGTGCGAAGAAACTTCTGGCGCTGCGGCCGCGTCTCTTTCCGCAATTCGCGACCCACAACGCGCTGACCGTCGCTACGTTGCTTGAACTGACCGACAATGATGGCGGCTACGAATTCCAGCGCCTGCACGGCATGGGCGAAGCGCTCTACGCTTCGCTTATGGTCGATCGTCCGACCCTCGCCTGCCGCACCTACGCGCCGGTCGGGAGCCATCGCGACCTGCTCGCCTATCTGGTGCGCCGCCTACTGGAGAACGGCGCAAATTCATCGTTCGTGGCGATGGCTTCTGATCCTGCCGTGCCGGTGGGCAGCCTGTTGCGGCGGCCCGCCGACATTATCGGGACGGCTGATAACGCCGCGCATCCCAAAATCCCCTTGCCGGGCGCCTTGCTCCTGCCCGAGCGGATCAATTCGCACGGCATCGAATTCGGCGAGCGCGCGGCGCTCGACAAACTCGTCTCCGAGGTTGCAGCCGAACGCGCTTCCGCGGCCACCGTGAACGCCAATGCGCCAAGGGATGTCGACCGTGCCGTTGCCGCGGCGCGTCATGGCTTTTTCGCGTGGAGCCGCACATCGGCAGATCATCGGGCGACCGCTCTGGAGCGTGCAGCGGATTTGCTGGAACAGCGTCGGGCGCACTTCATCGCTCTGCTGCAACGGGAAGGCGGCAAGACGCTGGATGATTCCGTATCGGAAGTTCGCGAAGCTGCCGACTTCTGCCGCTACTACGCCGCCGAGGGCCGCAAGCTGTTCAGCAACGTGCAACCGATGCCGGGGCCAACCGGCGAACGCAACACGTTACGCCTGCGCGGACGCGGTACATTCGCCGCGATCTCGCCGTGGAATTTTCCGCTGGCGATCTTTACCGGACAGGTGACCGCGGCGCTGATGGCCGGCAACACCGTGGTCGCAAAACCGGCCGAGCAGACGCCGCAAATTGCGGCCGAGGCTGCACACCGGCTCCACGAGGCGGGCATTCCCAAAACGGCGCTTCATCTGCTGCAGGGCGACGGACATATCGGTGCCGCGCTGGTGACGCATCGCGACATCGCGGGCGTGGTTTTCACTGGCTCGACAGAGGTCGCGCGGTCGATCAATCGCACGCTCGCCGCCAAGGATGGCCCGATCGTGCCGCTGATCGCGGAGACCGGCGGCATCAACGCCATGATCGCCGATGCCACCGCATTGCCCGAGCAGGTCGCCGACGATGTCGTGACCTCGGCGTTCCGCTCGGCAGGGCAGCGCTGCTCGGCATTGCGGCTGCTGTTCGTGCAGGAAGACGTGGCCGATCGCATGATCGAGATGATCGCTGGCGCCGCACACGAGTTGAAAATCGGCGACCCCTCCGATCCCGCCACCCATATCGGCCCTGTGATCGACCGCGAAGCCAAGCAGCGGCTCGACGCGCATATCGCACGCATGACGCGCGAGGCGCGCGTGCATCTGGCCGGCAAGGCGCCCGCAACCGGCAATTTTGTCGCGCCGCACATCTTCGAGCTGACCGACGCCAGCCAACTGACCGAAGAGGTGTTCGGCCCGATCCTCCACATCGTCCGCTATCCTGCATCGGGCCTCGATAGGGTTCTGCGGTCCATTGCCGGCACCGAATATGGCCTGACCCTCGGTATCCATTCGCGGATTGACGATACGGTCGAGGCGATCGTCGATCGTCTTCAGGTCGGCAACATCTACGTCAACCGCAACATGATCGGCGCGGTGGTCGGCGTGCAGCCGTTCGGCGGCCACGGCCTGTCGGGGACCGGCCCGAAGGCCGGTGGACCGCATTACCTTCCCCGGTTTGCCACCGAGCAGACCGTGACGGTGAACACCGCGGCCGCCGGCGGCAATGCCGCGCTGATGACTGACGGCGGTTAGTCAACATCCCTTGCCGCAGAGCGTTGCCCGGAAACGGCCGTTGCATCGCGCGGCCAGACGGCTCAAATAGCTTCCGGAAATGCGATCCCCGCGCACGTCACGAATGATTTCGCAGCGCGGAAATTGAGCAAGACGGGAGCAACGGCAAATGGATAGTGGCATTTTCGCAGGCCTCAAGGTTCTGGACTGCGCGAGTTTCATCGCCGCGCCCGCAGCCGCGACGGTGCTGTCCGATTTCGGCGCCGATGTCATCAAGATCGAGCCTCCGGGCAGCGGCGATCCTTATCGCAACCTTCCGAACCTGCCCGGCTATCCCGTCAGCCAGCACAACTATGCGTGGATGCTGGAGTCGCGAAACAAGAAAAGCCTCGCGCTCGATCTCAGCAAGCCCGAAGGGCAACAGGTGCTGCGGCGGCTTGTTGCGGAGACCGACGTATTTATCACCAATTTTCCGCCCAACGTGCGCAAGAAGCTCGGCCTGACCTATGAGGAGCTGGCGCCGCTCAACGCGCGCATGATCTATGCATCCTTCACCGGCTACGGCGAAAAGGGCGAGGAAGCCAACAAGCCGGGCTTCGACAGCAATGCCTACTGGGCCCGCTCCGGCCTGATGGATCTGGTGCGTGCCGACACCAACACGACGCCCGCCCGCTCGGTTGCCGGCATGGGCGATCATCCTTGCGCGATGGCGCTCTACAGCGCCATCGTCACCGCGCTCTACAAGCGCGAGCGTACCGGCAAGGGCTCGCATGTCAGTTCCAACCTGATGGCCAACGGCGTTTGGGCCGGTAGCGTGCTGGCACAGGCCAAACTCGTCTCCGCCGAATTTCAGGAGCGGCGCCCCCGCGAGCGCGCACTCAACGCTGTCACCAATCACTATCGCTGCAAGGACGGCCGCTGGCTGATCCTGTCGCTCCTCAGCGAAGACAAGCAGTGGCCGACGCTGGCCCGGATCATGGGCCGCGAGGACCTCGTGACCGATCCCCGCTTCGCGACCAAGAAGGATCGGCACGCGCGATCCCTTGAGCTGATCAAGATTTTCGACGAGACGTTTGCGACCAAGGATCTCGCCGAATGGCGCAAGCTCCTCGACGGCAACGGGCTGGTGTTCGGGGTGGTCGGGATTCTCGACGACCTGCCGACCGACCGACAGATGATCGACAACGAGGTTCTGGTGCCATTCGAAAACGACACCATGCTGACGATCAACAGCCCGATCTGGGTCGACGGCAGCACCAAGGTCCGCCCGCGCCTTCCGCCGGCGGTCGGCGAGCACAGCGACGAAATCCTTCGCGGCGCAGGATATGGCGAAGCCGAGATCAAGCAGCTCCGCGCGGCGGGGACGGTGGGCTAGCTCCTCAGCGATGCAGCCATGGCCACGCGAGGCCGAGCGCGATCAGTCCGAGAACAATAGCGATGCCGATCGCCCACGAACTGACGCGCACGGCGCTCTTCGCCTCGCGTTCGCTTTCGTTCCTGGCAATCTCGCGGTTGCGGTCCTTCTCGCTCTGCTCCGGCTCGCTCATCGTCTGCCCCCGCGGATGAAAGATCCCGCCATCAAAGCCCAATGGGCGGAATAGTTCCAGTACGCATTCGCGTTGCAATCAGCGCGCGCCGACGAAACACATGCCAATGTGGCTCGACGTTCTTGCCTTGCCGGTCACCTGACAGGCGAGACCCTTGGCGCAAGTCCAGCCCCGAAAGCTCTTGTCTGGAGTCCCATCGCGGCCGCCGTTGTAACAGGTCGCGCCCCACCCGTTGTCATATTCGGTGCCGGCCAATTCTCTGCTGCCGCGCAACTGCGGACGATCGGAAAAGCCGCGCGAAAAATCCGGCGCGCGGCCGTCGCGCATCGCCACGAGGATGTCGCGGCGGCGCACCTGATCCCCGAAGAAATGCGGCGAGGCCGGTACGACCACGGAATTGTCCGGCTTGGCCGCCATCCAGTCCACACCGGGAAAATGAAAGCCGCCGATGCCGCGAATCTGATGGCAGCCTGCGCAGGTGATATCGTTCAGCCGCCGCTCGAAGCCTGCCGCCGAACGGATATTCTGAAACGCAATGCCTTTGGCGGCGGCTTTCTCGAGCGCGGCTACGACATCGGACGTGCGAAACACGGCCTTCTCGCCCCGCCCCATCAAACCGGACTCCGGCTGCAGACCCGACGGCGCAAACCCGATCGGGGTCGGCGCCAGTGCGGCGGAAGCAAGAAATCGATCCGGCACGATCAGCGTGCCGCGATCGAACGCGGCAAGACGATCCGGCGCAAGCAGCCAGGTCCGGAAGGCAGATGCGAGCGCGGGATCGGACAACAGCCGCGCGCGATCGATCTGGTCCTCCAGCTTCACTTCGCCGAATGCGTGCGTCTGCCTATCGTAATCGAACACCTTCAGCAGATAATCGGTGCGAAAGTCCCGCACCGCCGACTTCGGGGCGTGCGCGATCTGCAGATTGGTTTCGATGCGAAACAAATTCTCAGGGCGCAGCAGTTCGAGCGGGCCACCCGGCCCTATCAGCCTGCTCGCGAGGTCGGCACCCGACTGCGGCAGATCGGATGTTGCGAGCCAGCGCCGGGCAATTTCTGCGCAGGACACCGGCGAAGATCCGCCCTTCGCATGGAACACGGCGTTCACTGTCATCGGCAGGCGGGATGGGGCGCCGCTGCCATCGGCGCGCGTAAGGCGATAGATCAGCCGGATCTCGCCGCAGGTCTCGGGCGAGACATAGGCGCGATCCATGCGGTTGACGATTCCCGCTAGCACGAACCGTGTCCTGCCGGAGTAAAGCGCTGCGCGGTCGAACAGTTGAAAATCGAATGAGCTTCCGACGCCGATGGATTCCTTGGGGAGATCGGCTTTATGCCGGCCAACATAGCGGTCGAATTCGGCGTCGATCGCCTTTCGAACCGGAACCATCGATGGCAATGCGAACAGCGCATCGTTGCGCATCGGCTCGCCGCTCGTTCCGGATGGATCGACGATGCGGCGGATGCCGAAACCTGCATGATCGAGGCCGGCGGCGCGATGCTCCCTCAGGTCGAGCTCGCGCAACGCCAGCGGATCGGTGACCGCAAGGCCGCGTTCAAGCGCCGCTGCATGTCCCGCGCAGGGCAGCGCGAGACTGCACAGCAGAACAGCAATTGACGGAGAAAATCGCACCCATCTGCTCCCGGCGGCGAGGATGTCCATGAGACAAACCCCGTCCGGCGGAAAGTAGTCCAAACAGGCGCGCGTTGTCGCGCAACATCAAGTGAGGAAGCGGACCGATCTGCGGTCGGCCATTCAGCGGGCGACGACCAGACCTCTGCTGGTAACGACGACCCAGCGGCCGTCCTGCTTGCGGATCGCATCGACACGGCCGAGGCCGGGAACCGGGTCGCCGGCATAGACCTCATAGATTCCCGTGCGGCCTTCGATCAGCGCACCGCCATTGGCGACATCGCGCAGCACCCAGCCATCCACCTTCGGAAGCCGGGCGAATTCCGGCTTCGGCGAGGGCAGCGGCACGGGAGCGGCTGTTGTGGCCGGGATCGATCCGGTCACCTCCTTCGCCTGAGCAGGCGAAGCGGGCGCCGCGGCAACGTGCTGCTTCTCGGCGCTGTCGTTCAGCTTGGCAAGTTTCGCCGCTGAATCGGCATGCGCCTTTTCCATCTTATCCATGCGATCGTTGACCTTGGCGAACTGGCCGGCGTCGCCCTTGGCCGCACGGTCGGCACCGGTCTTCAGCGCGGCGACTTCGGATTCGAGCCGCTTGATCGTGGCTTCCATGGCCTGGGTGCGGTTCGTCGCCGCGGATGACTGTTCGCTCGCCACGCCGTGACCAGCGCTGGACGTCGCGAACGATCCGCCGATCGCGCCTGCGATCGCCGCCAGCACAGCAATGGCCGCGATTGCGGACGCGCGCTTGCCCCAGCCGCCCGACGCCTGCGCGGCATCAGCCGCGGCCGGTCCGTGCTCGATGGTCGCATTGTCCCATGACCTGTCGCGGGACGGCGCCATGATCATGACCTTGCCGGTCTCGCGCGGCGCATCCGCGTCGGGAGCCTCGGCCTTGACTTCAACCTTGGGCGCTTCCGCCTTCGGCGTTTCAGGCTTGATGGCGTCCGGCGGCGGCGCGGACAATTCCTGATCCGGCGCAAGCTTTGGAGATTCGACGCTCGAAGACATGTCGCCCATGCCAGCGGCTTTCCCGCCGAGGCTGCCGGTGATCTGATCAGACGAATGGTCGGTCACGTTAAAAACCTCCAGTAAAGGTTGACCTTTTGGTAACTTTCATTGCTTGCGAAATCGTTACCTTGCCGGCCATTACGGAAATTTTAGGATTTCTTCCGGTCCGGAAAACGACCGAAACAGGGCCGTCCAGAACCCGCGCCGCAACGCGCGGCCGCCGCTTGGGCCTTTTGCCGCCAATTGCGCCCCCTGATTTCCCGGCTAGAGTGCCCGGCCCGTCCGTTGACGGGAGATGACGTCCATCCATGGGAAGCGCCTTATGAAACTCTACGATTCCATCGGCCCGAATCCGCACATCGTGCGCATGTTCATGGCCGAAAAGAATATTTCCATGCCGAAGCAGACCGTCGATCTGCGTGGGGGTGAGAATCGCCAGCCCGAACATCTGAAGCGCAATCCGCACGGCCAGATGCCGGCGCTTGAACTCGACGACGGCAACTACCTCTCGGAAGTCACCGCGATCTGCGAATATCTCGAGGAGAAGCAGCCTGCGCCGCCGCTGATCGGAACCACGCCGGAGGAGCGCGCCGAGTGCCGGATGTGGACGCGCCGCGTCGATCTCAACATCTGCGAGCCGCTGGCCATGGGCTATCGCTTCGGCGAGGCGCTGAAATTCTTCCAGAAGCGCATACCCGTTGCGCCGGAAGCCTCACCCGGATTGAAGATGATCGCGGCCAACCGTCTCGAATGGTTGAATGGCCAGATGACCGGCAAAAAATATCTCTGCGGCGACCGCTTCACGCTCGCCGATGTGCTGCTCTATTGCTGGATCAACTTCGGCAATCAGGTCGGGCAGCCGCTCAATCCCGCGAATACCAATATTGTCGAGTGGTTCGCACGCGTCGGCGAACGGCCATCGGCGAAGGCGTAAGACCGTCCGCTCAGATCACCACCGGCGCATCCGGCAATTCATTCGGATTGGCGCCCCGCTTCGGGAAGTATTTTGCGAGTTCACGCGACACCGCCTCGACGCCGGCCACCGCGCCGGCCTCGAAGCGGCCCTGCCTGAATTCGGCTTCCATCGCAGCGCATATCTTTTCCCACGCCGCCGGGTCTGTTCTGGCATGGATGCCGCGGTCGGCCACGATCTCGACATCGCGATCTGCCAGCAGCAGATAGATCAGCACGCCGTTATTGTGCGCGGTGTCCCACACCCGTAGGTGTGTGAAGATGTCGAGCGCCCGCTCGCGCGCCGGCTGGTCGCGAAACAGCGGACGGCCGTCGAGCGCGCCTTCGACCGCAAACACGATTTGCCCGGCATGAGTGGCCTCGCCCGCGCGGATCGCACGCTCGATCGCAGCCATCACGTTTGGCGGAAAGTCCCTGCGTACCCGCCAGCGGTGCCCAAGCAGATGCTTGCCGATGCGCCCGATACCCATTGTCACCAACTCCCCGAGGCGCCGCCGCCGCCAAAGCTGCCGCCACCTCCGCTGAAGCCGCCGCCGCTGCTGCCCGAGAACGAGCCGCCACCCCCGCTGCTGACCCAAGTGCCGCCCCGACCTGTTCCAGACATGACCGCATCGCTGAACAGCGTGAAGAGGAAGGCCAGCACGCCGGCAATGCCGGAGGCAAAAAGCGAGCCGACGAATATCCAGACCGCAAGCCCTGCAATCCCGCCGACCGTCAGCGAGCCGAACAGCCGGCCGAAGATGCCGCGAAAGATGCCGCCGAGAACCACAACGCCGATGATGACGAACGGATTGAAGAGGTCGCCGATATCGAAATTGTTCCAATATTGCGCCTGCGGCTTTGGAGCAGGCAGCGGCTCGCCGTCGATCACGCGCAGGATGCGATCGACGCCGGCCGAAATGCCGCCGGCGAAATCGCCGCTCCTGAATTTCGGAACGATCTCCTCGTCAATGATGCGTTTCGACGTGAGATCGGTCAGCGCACCTTCGAGACCGTAACCGACCTCGATCCGCAGCTTGCGGTCGTCCTTGGCGACGAGAAGGATCGCACCGTCGTCGACCTTCTTGCGGCCGATCTTCCATTGATCGGCGACGCGGATCGAATACTGCTCGATGGTTTCAGGCGCGGTGGTCGGCACGATCAATACCGCAACCTGGCTGCCCTTACGGTCCTCGAACGCCTTCAGCTTCTGCTCGAGGTCTGCTTTCTGACCGCTGTTGAGCGTTCCTGTCAGATCGACCACGCGCCCGGTCAACGGCGGCACCGCAACATCGGCGAAGGCCGTGCAGACCCAGCACAGCATCAAAGCCAGCAGCGAAAGCCTTGCAGCGTTCATTGCGGTCATCCGCGCGCCGGCTATTTTGCCGGAGCGGCGGGCGCGGGGTTGAAATCGACCTTCGGCGCGGTCGAGATTTCCTTCTCGTTGTCGACGGTGAAATTCGGCTTTGTCTTATAACCGAACGCCATCGCGGTCAGGTTGGTGGGGAACGAGCGGATAGTGACGTTATATTCCTGCACCGCCTTGATGTAGCGGTTGCGCGCCACGGTGATGCGGTTCTCCGTGCCTTCGAGCTGGCTCATCAGGTCGCGGAACAGCGTATCCGATTTGAGCTGCGGATAATTCTCGGTGACGACCAGCAGCCGCGACAGCGCGCTGGAGAGTTCGCCCTGGGCTGCCTGGAATTTCTGGAACGCGGCGGGATCGTTGAGCACTTCCGGCGTCGCCTGGATGCTGCCGACCTTGGCGCGCGCATTGGTCACGCCAAGCAGGACATCCTTCTCCTGCTGCGCAAAACCCTTCACGGAATTGACGAGGTTCGGCACCAGATCGGCGCGGCGCTGGTATTGATTCACCACCTCCGACCAATCCGACTTGATCTGCTCGTCCTGCGACTGGATCGCGTTATAGCCGCAATTGGTGAGGCTGAGGGTGGCGAGCGCCGCCAGCACCGTGAAAAACTTTCGCATCATATGTCTCCTGCCGGCAATCAAGACCACATTTGCAGAAAAGTCGCGCGACCTTTCGGCCGCGCGACTTCAACTTTAGCAGAAGTTACGATGATGCAAGCGCGATTTTATGCCGCCTTCCTCGCTCTGGCGTCCTGGATCGCCTGCCAGATCTTCATCGGCGTCAGCGGCGTATTCAGCCCGCTGATGCCAAGATCACTCAACGCATCCATCACCCCGTTGGCAATGCAGGGCGGACCGCCGATCGCACCGGATTCACCGCAGCCCTTGGCGCCGAGCGGATTGGTGCGGCATGGCGCGCTGTCGTCCAGCGTCACCTTGAGCGGCGGAATGTCGTCGGCACGCGGGATGCAGTAGTCCTGATAGCTCGCGGTCAGCAACTGCCCTTCGGAATCGTAGCACACGCCTTCATAGAGCGCCTGCCCGATGCCCTGCGCGACACCGCCATGCACCTGCCCCGTCACCAGCATCGGATTGACGGCCACGCCGACGTCATCGACGGTGGTGTAGCGCACCACGTGCGTCATGCCTGTCTCGGGATCGATCTCGACCTCGCAGATGTGCGTGCCGTTCGGCCAGCTCGGTCCATCGACCTCGCCCTGGCTGTCGACGCTGAGCCGCGCGTCTTTCTCGACCTTCGCGATCTCAAACAAGCCGATCCGCTTGTCGGTGCCGACGACGGTGAGGAAGCCGTTGCTGTATTCGATGTCCTCGACCGAGGCTTCGAGGACGTTCGAGGCCTTCTCGCGCGCCTTGTTGATGAGATCGTTCGCCGACACCGCGACCGCGGTGCCGCCGACGACCAGCGAGCGCGAACCGCCGCGGCCGTAGCCGGGGCCGAGGTCGGTATCGCCCTGCACCACGTCGATCTTGTCCATGGGAATGCCGAGCGACTCCGACACCATCTGGGTATAGGTGGTCTGAAGGCCTTGCCCCATCGCCATGGTGGCCGAATGCAGGATGACGCGTCCTTCGGCCGTGGCATGCAGGCTGACTTTTTCGGTGTGGGCACGGCCGCCGGTCCATTCGATGTAGCTGGTCAGGCCGCGGCCATAGAGCATGCCCTTCTTCTTCGCCGCCTTTTTGCGCGCGGCAAAACCGTCCCAGTCCGAAAGCTCGGACGCGCGCTTCATCATGTGGGCGAATGCGCCGCTATCGTAGATCTGCCCCGTCGCGTTGGTGTACGGCAACTGCGACGGCTTGATGTAGTTCACCTCGCGAATCCTGCGCGGATCCATGCCGATCTGACGCGCGGCCGCATCCATCAGCCGCTCGACGATAAATACTGCTTCCGGCCGCCCCGCGCCACGATAGGCGCCGACCGGTGCGGTGTGCGTCATCACCGACTTGACCTCGAAATGCACCAGCGGAAGATCGTAGACGCCCGTCTGCACCCACGGTCCGAGCACCAGCGGAATGATGTTGCCGGCGCCGCTCGAATACGCGCCGGTGCCGCCGATCGAGCGTACGCGATAGGCGAGCACGCGACCCTTGGCGTCGAGCGCGAATTCGCCGGTCGAAGTCAGATCGCGGCCATGGGTGCCGCCGACGAACTCGTCGGTGCGTTCGCCGCGCCAGCGAATCTTGCGCCCGAGCTTGACCGCGGCATAGGCCACGATGCCGTCCTCCGGATAGAGGTTGGTCTTCTGGCCAAAGCCGCCGCCGATATCGCCGACCAGCACGCGGATGCTCTCCTTCGGCCGCTTCAGAATAGCGTCGGCCAGCACGTCACGCGTCGAGCCCGGCGTCTGCGACTGGACATGTAGCAACAAGCGGCCGGTCTTTTTCTCAACCTCGGCGATGGTGCTGCGCGGCTCCATCGCCGACGGGATCAAGCGTTGACTGACGAGATCGAGCGATACGGTATGCGCGGCCTTGCCGAACGCGGCTTCAACCGCAGCCGCGTCGCCATAACTCATCGACGCCACGATGTTGTCGGGTGCATCCGGCCACACCACCGGCGCACCCGGCTTGACCGCCGCGACCGGATCGACCACCGCCGGCAGCACCTCATAGTCGACGGCAATCGCCTCGGCCGCCGCCTGCGCGTCAGAACGCGATACCGCAACGACCGCGGCTACCGCCTCGCCGGCAAAACGCACGACCTCATGCGCCAGCAGACGCCGCGGCGGGACCGTCATCGGCGAGCCGTCGGGCCGCTTGAAGATCGTGAGCGTGGGAATGGTGCCGATATCGTCGGCCACAAGATCGGCGCCGGTGAAGATTGCCTCGACACCCGGCATGGCAGCCGCCGCGCTCGTATCGATCGACGCGATCTTGGCGTGCGCATGAGGCGAGCGCAGCACATACAGCCACAGCGCACCGTCTTCCGGCTTGTCGTCGATGAATTGCCCCTTGCCGGTAAGCAGGCGCTGATCCTCAAGACGCTTGACGGGTTGCCCCGCTCCGAAACGCAGATTGCCGGGGAGAATGTTCATCGACGGTCCTTCATCAAACGGAATTGCAGGCAACGGGGCGGGTTGGTTTATCTATGGCACGCGCCAAGTGCTGGCCAGTGTCTGGCAGGTCTTGGTACTCGCGGCAAATTGCATGGCGACAAGGCACGATCATCGGCTAAACCACGGTGATTTCAGCCGAGATCGCGCAACACGGCTTCGACGACCTTGCGGTCCTCTGGGCCGAGCGCGGCTTGCGGTGGGACGGGATCGCCGACGTCGTAACCCTGGATCGAAAGCCCGGCCTTGATGCAGGCGGCGAGATTGAACCGCGCGAACGCTTCATTGACGCGCCACAGTTTGCGCTGCAGTTGCATCGCCTCGTCCCAGCGGGCCGCCTTGCAGAGATCGTAGAGCGCCACGCTCTGTTTGGGGATGATGCAGGCCGGCCCCGCCATCCAGCCGACACCGCCAATCAGCATCACCGCAGCCGGGATGTGCGCCGAAGCCGAGAACACCTGAATGTCGTTGCCGCAACGATTCATGATCGACAGCAGCCGCCCGGTATTGGTCGAGGCATCCTTGATATATTTGATCCGCGGATGCCGGGCGATGCGTGCGACGATATCGAGCGTCAGATCAGACCGCTGAAACTGCGGATTGGTGTAAATCACGACGGGAATATCGACCGCGTCGGCGATCGCGGTGAAGTAGGATTCGATCTGCGCATCCTTGAGTGGAAAGTAGGCTTCGAGCACGGCAAGGATGCCGTCCGCGCCGAGCTTCTCGTACGATTTGGCCTGAGCGACCGCATCCGCCGTCGCGGTCGAGGCAACGCCCGCAACCACAGGCACCCGCCCCTGCGCCGCCTCGATGGTCGCCTGCACGATCGCGGCACGCTGCCGCCGGTTCAGATATGCAAACTCGCCGGTCGAGCCCAGCGGGGTCAGTCCGTGCACGCCGGACTTGATCAGGTCGTCACAGAGACGGCCCATCACGTCGGTACGGACTTGTCCGTCGCCGTCAATCGG
>JBQCIZ010000280.1:0-6374 GCA_051953235.1 Nitrobacter sp.
GCGAGAACCATCGCGGTCGCAGCGGGAACGTTCTCGAATTCATAGGTGACGACGTCGACGTCGCCCGCAAACAATTCCAGCGCCTCGACATCGGCATATTCGGCGCAGGTCCCGTTCTGCACCACGTCGAATGCCGGCGAATCCGGATCCGGCGAGAAGATCTGGCACTTGAGGCCGAGGCGCGCTGCGGCCAATGCCAGCATCCGGCCGAGTTGTCCGCCGCCGAGAATGCCGATGGTGTCGCCCGGCTTGAGCGTCACCCGTTGCGAACTGCTCACGCCGCGCCCTCCGGACGCTCGCCGACCGCGTCGGTCTGCTGCTTGCGCCATGCGGCGAGACGGCCGGCGAGTGCAGGATCGTTGAGCGCCAGTACGCTGGCCGCAAGCAGGGCGGCGTTGATCGCGCCCGCCTTGCCGATCGCGAGCGTTCCCACCGGAATGCCGGCAGGCATCTGCACGATCGAATAGAGCGAATCCACACCGGCAAGCGCCTTGGATTCCACAGGCACGCCGAACACCGGCAGTTCCGTCATGGACGCTGTCATGCCCGGCAGATGCGCCGCACCGCCGGCGCCCGCGATGATGACCTTGAAGCCTGCAGTCTTGGCACCCTTGGCGAAGGCGAACAGCCGGTCTGGTGTCCGGTGTGCGGACACGATGCGCTTTTCACAGGCGACGCCCAACGCGGCCAGCGTTTCCGCGGCATGGCGCATGGTCTCCCAGTCCGACTGGCTTCCCATGATAATGGCGACGGCGGCGGTCATTTTAACAATTCTTTCGGGAATCCAGAAACATAGCCCGGATTATAGGAGGGCGTCTTGACGAGGCAAGCAGTCCGGCATGGACTATCCTTTCTTGGTGAACGGCGGCAAGCCTTGTGACGATGAAAAAGACATCCAAAGCGTCCTCTT
Organism: Nitrobacter sp.; assembly: GCA_051953235.1. Taxonomy (GTDB): domain Bacteria; phylum Pseudomonadota; class Alphaproteobacteria; order Rhizobiales; family Xanthobacteraceae; genus Nitrobacter. The sequence continues at coordinate 911 of JBQCIZ010000280.1, forward strand.
CCACGGCCGCGAAACGCAAGACGAGCCGGAAAGGCGGGCCTGTGTCGCGGCAGGCCAGCGTTCCGTCGGCGCGGCTGGCGGCGCTTGCGCCGAAGCGTCCGGCTGGCGGCCGCGACGTTCCGGCCGACGCCAAAGCCACCGTGCGCCGCCTGAAGGCACAGCTTGCGGACGCGCGGGCGCGGATCGCGGAACTCGAGGCATCCGCGGACACCGATTTTCTGCTTGGCATTTTCAATCGGCGCGGCTTCGAGCGCGAGCTCCAGCGCTCGATCGCCTACATCCGCCGCTATCACGCCACCGGCGCGCTGATCGTGGTCGATGTCGATCGCCTGAAGCCGATCAACGATGCGTTCGGCCATGCGGCGGGGGACGCGGTGCTGAAGGCCGTTGTCGCGGCGCTGTTACGTCACGTCCGCTCGTCGGATCTGATCGGGCGGCTTGGCGGCGACGAGTTCGCGCTGCTGTTGTGGAATCTCAGCGAGACCGATGCCAAGGCCAAGGCGGCGTCCCTTGAAGACACCATCGACGCGCTGACCTTCACCTTCCGCGGCCGCACGGTGACGGCCGGCGCATCGGCCGGCGTCGCAACGCTCGGACCGCATGCCGATGCCGAGATCGCACTGGAGCAGGCCGACAGCGCAATGTACGTCCGCAAGGCGCAGCGCCGGCGCGATTGAGGGCAATGCGGTGACAGCGCGGCCGCTCAGGCGGCGTTGCCCTTGACCTGTGACAACCGCTCGAGCGCCGCCGACAGCGCCTCCTGCATGTCCTGCATTTCCACCTCGAGATATTCGTTCGCCATGATCAGCGCCTTGATGGTGCTGCGCAGGTTACCGTCGCACATCGCGATCGCCTGATCGCAGGCCTGCTCGTAGCGGCGGTTGTCAGCAAGCGGCGTCGAATTGGACATGGCGATGTCTCCGGCGAAAATATCGGGGTGTCTGGGACGATCAATGTTCTTCTTTTGTTCTTTTCAAGTCAAGCGTCATCCACATCGGTCCACAATCATTTGGCGAAGCACTGCGCGTCCGAAACGGCGTGATCGTCTCGCGTGCAGTTGTCGCGCACGAGATGAACAAACCGCGCCGCGATTTAGCGCGCAGACATCAGGAGCCGGCGGTCAGGCGATGATGTCGGGCGTGATCTGGTCTTCGATGAAGGCGATGCGGTCCCGCAATTGCAACTTGCGTTTCTTCAGCCGTTGCAGCCGCAGCAAATCCGGCGCGGGCGATTGATGCAGCGCATCGATAGCAGCGTCGAGATCGCGGTGTTCCTGTTGCAGCCGGGCGAGTTCGGCAGCGAGTTCGCGCTCTTCTTCGTCGGTCATGAGAACGTTTTGACTTGAATCGCGAAGAGTTTGCGAAGGGTTATGAGTTTCAGCGCGGCGAATTATCGCTCTTGGACGCGCGCCGTGCAAGCGGGCGGGTTCCCTGCTCACGATTCATTTCGGATATTCCCGGAAATATGATTGGTGCGTTTTTCTGCCCCATCGACAGTCCCGGCGGCTCATGTACACTCGGCCGTCCGGATCGAATCTGAGGTTTGAGCTTACCGAGGAGGTTTCGAATGGCAATTCAGGCGCATCTCGTTGAACTGGAACGGAAACACCGCATCCTCGAAGACGAATTGCACGATGCTCTCTTGCATCTGTCCACAGACGATCTGAGGATCGTCGAACTGAAGCGCCGGAAACTGATGGTCAAGGACGAAATCGAAAGACTAAGACAATCGACGAGCGAGACGATCCACTAGCGTCACCGCTTTTTCTTTCCAGAGCCGATAACGGCTCGCGATGAGCGAGCCGTTATGACGGATGTCGGACTGGCGAATGCTTATGCGTCGGCCAGCGCCGCGACATGATCGGCGAGCGCGAGCGACGACGTGAGTCCGGGTGACTCGATTCCGAACAGGTTGATCAGCCCGTTCACGCCGTGGTCGCGCGGTCCCTCGATCATGAAATCCTGCTTGGCGACCGCCGGCGGAACGATCTTCGGCCGGATGCCTGAATAGGCCGGCATCAGCGCGCCATCGGGCAGTCCAGGCCAGTAGCGCCGGATCGCCGGGTAGAACCGTGCGGAACGTGCGGGATCGACCTCGTAATTCTCCCTGTCGATCCACTCAACATCGGGACCGAAACGCGCCTGTCCGGCGAGATCCAATGTCAGATGCACGCCGAGGCCACCCGGCTCCGGCACCGGATAGATCAACCGCGTAAACGGCGCGCGCGCGCTGCAACTGAAGTAGTTTCCCTTCGCGAGATAGGCTGGCGGAATCCGCTCCACCGGCAGGCCTTCGATGCTGCGCGCCACCGCCGTGGCGCCAAGGCCGGCGGCATTGATCAGCAGCCTGCAGGCAAGCGTCGCGGGGGCGTCGCCGCCGGTCTCGATCTCCAGTCCGTCTGGGATCACTTTCGCGCGGACGAGCGGCGCATGAAACGCAAACGCTGCGCCGTGATGCTCGGCGTCGCCTTGCAGCGCCAGCATGTAGGCGTGGCTGTCGACGATGCCCGTCGTCGGAGACAGCAGCGCGGCCACGCAATTCAGCGCCGGTTCGAGCGCGCGGGCGGCGTCTCCGTCCAGCATCTGCATGCCTTCGACGCCGTTGGCTTCGGCGTGCGCCTGAATCGCCTGCAGTTTGCCGGCCTCATCGGGCGTCGTCGCGACGATCAGCTTGCCGCAGTTGCGATGGGGAATGCCGTGGTCGCGGCAATAGCCGTAGAGCGCGCGGCGGCCGTTGACGCACATCCGCGCCATCTGGCTCCCCGCCGGGTAGTAGATCCCCGCGTGGATCACCTCGCTGTTGCGCGATGACGTTCCTGTGCCGATCCCCTCGGCGGCTTCGAGAACGATGACCTCCCGGCCAGACTGCGCAAGACGCCGGGCGATTGCGAGGCCCACGACGCCCGCGCCGATCACCACGCACTCAACTCTGTCCATGGGCCGCCTGAATCGGTTGCCGGTCACCCCGGAGAGGTCTTGCGGTGCGAAGGAGCGCTCTCGCTACCATCTCAGACTGCTTTCCCGCCCGTCAAACGGGTTCCCGTTAGCAGAGCATTAATCATGCGAGGCCATTTGCCGGAATTTGAGACAGTTTTTTCGGTTGCAGGAGTAAGCGTTTACCCGATCCAAACCCGCGAAGCCAGACACTCCGCCCGCAAATCTCAGGTGGGCGATGGCTGGCAAGAATTGGCAGACAAGCGGCAAGGATGCGATTGCTGCAGGAGGCATCCTGTGCGCCGCTGCCGTGGCGCTGCCGGCTTGCGCCTGGGCTGCCAACAGCGGTTTTTCGCCGACCAGCTACGTTGCCTTTGCCGATCCCGGTCTGGTCTGGGAAATTCTCGTCGGCGCCTTCATCGTCGTGTCCTTCCTGGCGGCGGTCGTCATCTGGGTGATGTCCGCGCTGCGCAAGGTCAAGCGTTCGCATCTGCGCAGGCACGCGTTCATTAGTTCGGCGCTGAACAATCTCAATCAGGGCGTCGTGATGACGGATTCGCATCGGCGGATTATCTTCTGCAACGACCGCTATCTCCAGATCTACGGGCTGACGCGAGCGGATATCCCGCCTGGAATGACCGGCCCCCAACTGCTCGATTTGCGCCGCTCGCGCGGTGCGCTGGACGTCAGCAACGACGAGTTCTATCGACTGTCGAATGTCGGCGAAGGTCTCGTCACCGAATTGCCGGATGGCCGATCAATTGCAGTGCGGCATTTCAAACTGCCGAACGGCGGCGCTGTCGCAACCCATGAGGATTGCAGCGAGCAGCGCAAGCTCGCGAAACAACTGGCGACGACCAAGCAGTTTCTGGAATCCGTCATCGACAACGTGCCGGTGTGTATCGCCGCGAAGACCATCGAGGACGGCCGTTATATTTTGGCCAACCGCTCGTTCGAGAAGTTCGTGGGAATCTCGCGCGAGCAGGTTCTCGGCAAGCGCTCGGACGAAATCTACGCCGAGCATACCGCCGCCGCGATCGCTGTGGCGGATCGCCGGGCAGCCGCCTCGTCCGACAGCTATACGCTCGATGAAATGGACGTCGATCGCGGTTCCGGCGCCCGCACGATGGCCAGCAAGCGCGTGGTCGCCCGAAACGAGCGTGGGGAACCTGAATTCCTCATCACGATGTTCGAAGACGTGACCGATCGCAAATCGCTGTCGCGCGAGCTGGAAAGCACCAAGAAATTCCTTGAACTCGTGGTCGACAACATTCCGGTGGCGCTGATCGTCCAGCGCGTCAGCGACGGACACTATCTGCTCGCCAATCGTAGCGCCGAGACGATCCTCAATCGCCGCCGCGAGGATGCCACCGGCCTGACCGCGACCGATATCTTCGATCCGCGCGAAGCGAAGCTGATCGTCGCCCGCGACGAAACCGCGATCAAGAAAGGCGGTCTGCTGACCGAGGAACACCCGATCAGCACCAGCGAGGGATTGCGGTTGTTCCTGACCCGCCGCGTCACGGTGCCCGGTGACGACGGCAAGCCGCAATATCTGATCAAGACCCATGAGGACGTGACCTATCGCCGCCAGACCGAATCGCGGATGGCGCACATGGCCTATCACGATGGACTGACCGACCTGCCGAACCGCACAGCCTTCCTGAAGGCGCTGTCGCAGATGATCGAGGCGTGTCAGGGCACGGACGAGGAATTCGCGGTGCTGTCCGTCGACCTCGACGGTCTCAAGGAGATCAACGACGTGTTCGGCCATGCGGTGGGCGACAAGCTGTTGATTGAGGTCGCGCGACGCATCCAGACCGCGGCGCAGGGCGGCGTGGTTGCCCGATTGAGCGGGGACGAGTTCGGCCTGATCATCGATGGCAAGCAGCCCGCCGCCGGGAGGGCGCTCGCCGAGCAACTCGTCGAAGCGATGATTCCGGAATTCCTGGTCGAAGGGAAATCGGTCCGGACCGGTCTCACCACCGGCATTTCGCTGTTTCCGCGCGACGGCACCGATCCGGCGTCGCTGCTCGCCAACGCCAGTGTCGCGCTGTTCCGCGCCAAGGCAAAATCGCGCGGATCGATCAGCGTTTTCGAGCCGGAGATGGACAAGCAGATCCGGGATCGCCGCGTGCTGCATCAGGATCTGTCGAATGCCATCCGGAATGGCGAACTGTCGCTGCATTATCAGCCGCAGGCGCGCACCGGCCGCAAGTTCGTCGACGACGACGTGACCGGCTTCGAGGCGCTGGCGCGATGGATTCATCCGACGCGCGGCTTCGTTCCGCCCAGCGATTTCATTCCGCTCGCCGAGGAGAGCGGCCTGATCGTGGCGATGGGCGAGTGGATCTTGCGCGAGGCATGCCGTGAGGCGGCGTCCTGGCCGGCGCCGAAGCAGATCGCCGTCAATCTGTCGCCCGCCCAGTTCATTCATGGCGACCTTGTGGGGCTGGTGCACTCGATCCTGCTCGAGACCGGTCTCACGCCGAGCCGGCTGGAGCTCGAAATCACCGAGGGTGTCTTGATTG
>JBQCIZ010000281.1:0-2532 GCA_051953235.1 Nitrobacter sp.
GTCGGCTGGGTCAAGGAAACAACGGGCAGCGGGTCGGCGGGTCTTCTGGTGCTTGCCGTGCTGCCGCTGATCGCGGGCATTTTGGTGTTCGTCGGCGATCACGGCACGGCGAACGAGTTCACGGAGCGTGCTCACTCGCAATCCTGACAAGGAGTCGCGAGAAGGATCGCGGTGCGCCGTTCAGTTGCCAGCCATCCCGGTGAGAAGCGCGCGGGCTTCCCGTTCCGCGCTCCGCATCGCGCGCCGCTGAGCAAGCCCAAGGGCTTCGGCCGCGGTTGCACGCGCGGTCGAAGACCCGGTGGCGACCATAGCCTCGGCCAATGCGGTCAGAAGATACGGCTCGACCTCCAGCCCGGCCTTTTGCGCCCGCGCATAGCCCAGCGTATCCGTGAGCAGAGCGACGGCATCGTGCGGCGAACCGCCGGCCAGAAGCGCCAGCGCGCAATAACGGCTGCCGATCACCTTGAGATAGGGCGTGGCGTTCTTTTCCAGAACGGCGCGAAGCTGCGCAGCTTCGCCGATGGCAATGTCGGCCCTGGTCTTGCGATAGCCCTCGATCCGCGTGCCATGCGCATTCACCCGGTGCACCGTATCGAGCGGAAATCCGCCGAGCAGATCGACGAGGATGGTGTCCGCCTCAGAAAAGCGATCCAGATAGAAGAGAATTCGGGCGCGCAGCGTCCTGAGCCAGGGGGCGGGATCGAACCCCAGCGTTTGCCTGTCGCGCTGGTCGATCTGATGCACGCAATCGAGCGCCAGCGCATTGGCCTCTAACGCCTGCGGTAATCGGCCGGCCGTCAGCAGCGCGTGACTGTAGACCGCGCGAAGAAACGCCTCGACGCTCTGATTGCCCGTCCCCTCATTGAATTTCTGGGCCTCCTCGACCTTCGCGACATAGTCGTCGGACGATCCCGTGATCATCAGGATGCGGCCGAAAGCCATGATGATCAGCGCCGCCGCCCGCATGTCCTTCAGCTTGTGGGCGAGCGCGAGAGCCTGCTGAAACACCGGCTCGATCTCCGAAGCGTCGATGCCTTGCCACCATGCATAGTTGACGATCTGGCCGCATGCCATCATCAGCATGTACTCGACCTCGATTGATGCCGGCTGATCCTGAAGCAGGCGCCGGACGCTGCGCCAGCTATCTAGCGTATTGCGCGGATCGCGAGCGCCGATCCAGAGCGCGAATTTCAGATAGCTGGATGCAGCGGCCAGCGATTTGCCGCCTTCTTCCCAGTGATGGCCGATCAATGACGCATGCTCGTCCGCCTGTTCGCGAAACTGGACCGCTAAAGCCGCCGCGGCGCCCTGATGGAGCTGGCGACGCTGCTCGGTCAGTAGCGAGCCGTACGCCGCTTCCTGAACCAGAGGATGGCGAAACGCGAAATTGTCGCGCTGCACGTCGAGGCGCTGGTAAAGCATTTCCGCGCTCAGCAGCCGCTGCGCCGAGCGCCGCGCTTGCTCGACGGAAATGTGCGCGACCTGCGCGCCCACCGACAAGGGAAATTCCTTGCCGACGACCGACGCGGCCTGCAGAAGCAGCTTGTCGGTTTCGGCGAGGCGATCGATGCGCGATCCGAGCACGGCCTCGACGGTCGCCGGTAGCGGCGCGTCGCGGCCCGCGGCGGTCGCACGGAAATCGCCAGCCGTTCCGGTCAGGATCCCCTGTTCGATCGAGCTGCGGACCAGCTCTTCGGCGAAGAACGGATTGCCGCCGGCCCGCGCGATGATCTGGTCGCGCAGATGCTCAAGCGACGGATCGCTGCCGAGCGCGTGATCAAGCATCGCCTGGAGAGAGCCGGCGTCGAGCGGTCCGAGCGCGATCTGCCGGTAATAAGGCTGCTTCATCCAGCCGCTGGCGTAGTCCTTGCGGAAATTGACCAGCATCAGCGATGTCGTTCCGGAGATCGTGTCGGCCAGAACCTCGAGAAACGGCTCGCTCGCCGCATCCAGCCAATGCAGATCTTCGACCACGAGAACCGATGACTCGGCCAGTGCGACGGCGCGGATCAAACGCCGCAGCGCGTCGAGGAGTTTGATGTGCCGAAGCGCGGCATCGGACGCCGGAGTTTCTCCGCCCACGGACGGCAGGCCGAGAAAATCGAGCAGCAGCGGAAGGTCGGAGGAGAGATCGTGGCGATGCAAGGCGGCGCGAACCCGCTCGGTCGCAGCTTCCTTCGAGGTTTCCCTGTCGATGCCAAAGAACGTGCGGAGCAGGTCGAGGACCGGCCGCAGCGGCGTCGCCCGCCCGTATCCGGTAGCGCGCGCCTCCAGCACGGGAATTCCGGAAGCGCGGCAACTCTCGAGGAACTGGAAGACGAGACGACTCTTGCCGCTGCCGGCCTCGCCGACCACGCCGACCACGGGAGAATGACCGGCGCGCGCTTCGTTCATCGCTTGCGTCAGCGCCGCGAATTCGCGGCCGCGGCCGACGAATGGACTGAGCTTCTGCCCGCCCCTGAATTGCTGGCTGGCGACGGCCGGCCGGATACCCTTGAGCGCATAGACGGACACCGGCTCGGCAATGCCGCG
>JBQCIZ010000282.1:0-4830 GCA_051953235.1 Nitrobacter sp.
GCCATTGGCGCAAGACGGACGGCGGCTGGCAGGTGATGACGCTTGGCGGATTGCAGCCGGTCGATCCGGCAGCGCCGGTCTGCCATGTCAGCTACTACGAGGCTGATGCGTTCGCGCGCTGGAGCGGCAGGCATCTGCCGACCGAGATGGAATGGGAGGTCGCCGCGCGCGCGGGCCAACTCAACGACGCCTTCGGCATCGTCTGGCAGTGGACGCGCAGCGCCTATTCGCCCTACCCCGGCTATGCGGCGATCGAGGGCGCGCTCGGCGAATACAACGGCAAGTTCATGGTCAACCAGCTCGTGCTGCGCGGATCGTCGCTGGCGACACCGGACGGACACAGCCGCGTCACCTATCGGAATTTCTTCTACCCGCATCATCGCTGGCAATTCACCGGACTTCGCCTCGCCGACTACGGCGGTTGATCGTCGCAAAACCAACAACGCGCCGGGGACGCGCGTCGGGAGACTGTCATGAATATGCGCGCCACCTTGGCCGAGGCCCATCGGCTTGACGAGACGACGTCGGCATTCGCCAACGACGCCATTGCCGGACTGGCCCAGCAGCCGAAACAGCTTTCGCCAAAATATTTCTACGACGCGACAGGCTCCGAGCTGTTCGAGCAGATCACCCGGCTGCCGGAATACTATCCGACCCGCACCGAGCTCGGCATCCTGCGCGCGCAGGCGGCGGACATCGCCGCCATCATTCCGGACAACGCCGCGCTCGTGGAATTCGGCGCCGGCGCCACCACAAAGGTCCGGCTGCTGCTCGATGCCTGCGAATTCGCAGCCTATGTGCCGGTGGATATTTCCGGCGATTTCCTCAATGCGCAGGCGCGCGGACTGCGCAAGGATTTTCCGCGCCTGCAGATTTATCCCGTGACGGCAGACTTCACCGCGCCGTTCGCCCTGCCTGATCAGATCAAGAAGATGCCGAAGGTCGGATTCTTCCCCGGTTCGACGCTCGGCAATTTCGAACCGCACGAAGCCTGCCGTTTCCTGCGCAGCGCCCGCGAGATCCTTGGGCAGGGCGCGCAGATGCTGATCGGTGTCGACCTCGAAAAGAACGAGCGCGTGCTATACGACGCCTACAACGATGCCGCCGGCGTCACCGCGCGCTTCAATCTCAATGTGCTGGTGCGGATCAACCGCGAGCTCGGCGGCAACTTCGATCTGTCGGGGTTCGCACACCGAGCGATCTACAACCGCGAGCGCCATCGCATCGAGATGCACCTCATCAGCAAGAAGCCGCAAACGGTTCGGATCCAGGGCCGCAGCTTCGCGTTCCGCACAGGTGAGAGCATCCACACCGAAAGCAGCTACAAATACAGCCTCGACCGCTTCACTGCGCTGGCGAAAGGGTCCGGCTGGACGCCGACGGCGTCATGGACCGACCCCGACGGCATGTTTTCGGTTCATGCGCTGGTCGCATCGTCCGACTGACGCGAACCTGATCCGAGCGAGATCGCTTCCCACGCAGCGACAATCATCAGGATCGCCGCAGCAGCGACCGCGAGCGACAGCGGCGTAAAGCGTTCGGCGAACGGGATCAGCACGATGAACAGGCCGATCCCGACCAGATGGGAGAGCTGGTAGATGCCGCGGATGGCGTGCTTGAACAGGATCGTCCCGATCAGATAGAGCAGCGGGCCACCTACGATACTCAGGATTTCCTTGACGCCGACGTGTCCATCCGGATGCGCGAGCAGCAGTTCGTCGCCGACGGCCGAAACCACGATTCCGGCGACGATCGGAAGATGCAGATAGGTATAGGCGAGCCGCGCCAGCCGGCCGGTATCGGCCGATCGCGAGATATGCTCGGAGCCGGCTTCGGCGCCGATATGAAAGTAGATCCACCACATCGCGATGCTGCCGAGCAGCGCCACCACGAACGCGCAGATGACAGGCGCCGTCCACGCCGCTTCTGCAAACGTCGCGCCGGTGACGACGATGGATTCGCCGAGCGCGATGATGATGAACAGCGCGCAGCGTTCGGCCATGTGGCCACCCTCGACCTCCCAATCCTGCGTTGTGGAGGCCCCGAGGCCGGGCGAGCGAAACCGCATTGCGGGACCGCAATATTCAATGGCGAGCGCGACCAGCCACAGCCCGATCCGGAGATTACCTTCCGAGAGTCCGCCCGCGATCCAGAACACCGCACTGATGCCGAGCCAGATTAGGATGCGAATGAAATTGTTGCGCTGGCCGACCGCCGATGTCGGCACCGACCACAGGAAGAACAGCGTCCGTCCCACCTGCATCGCGGAGTAAGCCACCGCGAACGCCAGACCCCGGTTTTCGAACGCCTTCGGGATCGAAGTCGACAGCGCAAGGCCTGCGATCATCAGGCCGAACAACATGACCCGGACCGGCGCCTGCTCGGGGTCCAGCCAGTTGGTGGTCCAGGAGGTGAATACCCACACCCACCACACCGCCAGCATCAGCATCGTCACCTGCAGGACGCCGAGCGGCGTGAAGTGCGCAAGCAGCGTATGGGAGATTTGCGTGATGGCGAAGACGAACACCAGGTCGAAGAACAATTCGACGTAGGTGACGCGGTTGTGCTGGTGGGGGCTGCGTTCCCTTAAGAGCCGTCCATCGTCGTTGGCGCGCGGCATCGGCCCCCCAATACGGCGTGGCGCTATTCGGGTACGCCGGTCTGCAGCGCCAGTGCGTGGAGCACGCCGCCCATCTGCCCTTTGAGCGATTGATAGACGATCTGATGCTGCTGGACACGGGATTTGCCGCGAAACGATTCCGAGATCACGGTCGCGGCGTAATGGTCGCCGTCGCCGGCGAGATCGCGAATCGTCACCTCAGCGTCGGGGATCGCCGCCTTGATCATCGTTTCGATATCGCGCGCATCCATCGGCATTAAAGTCTCTCCCAAAACCTCCCAAACCGGCCGGCCCCGAATCATGCATCGGAACTGCCGTACGGGCTGCTCAACTTAACGTGGCCGCCCTATCCCGTCACGCGGCCCACTCCTATATTCGCATGAACTTTTCAACCGCAAGAAGGCCGTCCATGAAGATTCCCGGTCCCGACCATCCGATCGCGATCACGCCGAATCCCGGCCGCGTCCGGGTGTCCGCTGGCGGCGTTGTGATCGCCGATACCACGCGGGCGCTGACCCTGAAGGAAGCGAGCTATCCGGCGGTCCAGTATGTGCCGCGCGAGGACGCCAATCTGGCAGCACTAGAGCGGACGGACCGCGTTACGCATTGTCCCTACAAGGGTGACGCCAACTATTTCAGCGTTGCAGCCGACGGCCGTACCCTTGAGAACGCGGTGTGGACCTACGAAAACCCGTTTCCAGCCATGACCGACATCGCCGGGCACCTCGCATTTTATCCCGACAAGGTCACGATTGAGGAATTGCCAACCGGATAGGACTGCGGCATCACGTCATATGGCAGGGTGACGCGGATGCTCGCCGGAGCGCGCGGGCTGTCTGTCATCACGCGTTGGGGGAGCGCGCATGAAGTCGATTGCACACGTGCCCATGCCGGCCGAGGCGCACGCGGCTCCGGTCGCGGCCTCGCGAAATCTGGCGCTGGACCGCACCCGGACCTTCCTCACCCTGATCGTGCTGATTCACCACGCGGTGATTCCCTACACCTACTTCGGCCATACAGACGCCAAGTCCTGGATCGGGTTCGACGCCATCGTGCTCGCGACCGACAGCTTCTTCATGGCGATGTTCTTCTTCCTGTCGGGGCTGTTCGTCTGGCCGAGCCTCGCCCACAAGCAGCCCAGCAAGTTCATCGGCGACCGCCTGCTGCGGCTCGGCCTGCCTTTCGCGCTCGCCGCCGTGACCATCATCCCGATCGCCTACTATGCGCTCGCGCTGCAGCAGGGTTCGACGGAGAGCTTCGCTGATTTCTGGTGGCACATGGTCACCGTCGGACCGTGGCCGAGCGGACCGCTCTGGTTCGTCTGGGTGCTGCTGGCGTTCGACACCTCGGCCTGCATCCTTTACCGCGTCGCGCCGTGGATGCTCGATCACGTTAATCGTCTGTCGCGTGCGAATTTCAATCGGCCCGAGCGGTTCTTCATCTATCTCGTCGTGGTGACGACCGCGCTCTATGTGCCGTCGCGCATCTATTTCGGATCCAACACCTGGTTCGAGTTCGGGCCTTTCGCGGTCCAGAAGAGCCGCGTGCTGCTCTACGCCGCCTACTTCTTCATCGGCGCCGGCATCGGAGCGGCGAATTTCAGCGAAGGACTGCTCAGCGTCGATGGACGGCTTGCGAAAAGCGGCCCGGGCTGGATCGTCACGACGCTCGTGCCCTACTGCCTGCTGTGGGTTCTGATCTACATCAAGCGCGGCGTTCTCGGAAATCCCCAGACGCTTCCGGCGTGGTACGAACCGATCTACAGCCTGCTGTTTGTCGCCTTCAGCGCCGGAATCATCTTTGCGATTCTCGCCTTCTTCCTGCGCTTCAAGCGATCCGGCTTCAGCATCCTCGATCCGATGCAGCACGATGCCTACGGCATCTTCCTCGTGCACTACGCCTTCGTGCTGTGGCTGCAATACTGGATGTTCGACATGAACTGGCCAGCCATCGTGAAAGCCGTCGTGGCCTTCATCGGCACGCTGCTATTGAGCTGGGCGACGACAGCGGCGTTACGCCAGATCCCCGGTGCGAAGCGGGTGCTGTGAATAGATCGCCTATCATTGCGAGGACCTCAGCCACGAAGCAATCCAGTTTTCCCTTGCAGCCTCTGGATTGCGTCGCTGCGCTCGCAAGGACGCCGAATCAGCCCTTCCCCGCCCTGTAGGCCCGCCGCCCGCGTGCAAAACCCGGCGGCCACGCCGGGAGGT
>JBQCIZ010000283.1:0-6061 GCA_051953235.1 Nitrobacter sp.
TCCACGCGCGCATCGAGGTCGCGGTCGGTGATGTCGTTCCAGGTACAGCCGGCGCCGCGCATCGCGAACGCGCCGATGAAAAACAGCGCGACGGTGAGGGCCAGCCGGCTGACATTGTGGGCCACGCCGGCGGCTAGCGCCGCCGACCACCAGCAGGGCATCAACAGCAGCCACGATCCGATCGGACGATCGAGCCGGGACAGCCGGAGATAAGGCCGCGACCACAGCGGCGCACGGCTGTCGACCCAATTGTCGGTCGAGTCCGCGACGCGCGCCGCAGCATCACTCATCGGAAGCCTGTCATCGGGTGAGCACGTTGCCGCTCAGGGTATCGAACGTACTGCCGCCTTTCTTCGCAGCGGTTGCCTCCGGTGCGCCGCCGGACCCCAGAACATCGCTGAGGCTGGGCCCGGCCGGCCCTCGCAGTTTCGCCTGCTTGGCCGCATCGCAAACCTTGGCGACCAGGTTTTCCGTCGCCTTGTGATTGGTTCGCATCTGCTTCCCGACGTTATCGGGAATTGCGCACTTCTTGGAATGCGTGTCGATGAATCTGAGCATTTTGTTTTCGGCTTGCGAATACTGCCCAAGCAGCTTGCAGGCCTCATCCGGCGGGGCATGACGGGCGCTCGCAGCCTGAATCAATTTGCCGCGCTTTTCCGCCGCTTCGCGCAACGGGATGAACTCTTTCATGCACTCCTCGCCGCCGGGCGGACCGGCCTGCTGCTGCGCAGGCGCGACAAAGCCACCGCCCGCCAGCGGCGCTGCACCACCCGATGGAAAGGCAGAGGGAGCCCCGACGTTCGCCGATGCGGCCCCATTGACCGGCGGGAACGCAGGATCGTTGCGTGGCGCGGCGATGCTTCGCGCAGGCGCCCCGTTCACCGGCGGGAAGGCCGGATCGTTGGGCGTGCCAACCGAGCCTCTCACCGGCGGAAACGCGGGATCGTTGACCGTCCCAACCTTGCCGTTTGGCAGCGGCGCCGGAAACGGAGTTTGGCCAAGCGCATCGGTGGCGCCCGCGGCCAACACTGCGAGTGTCAGTGGAACGATCAACTGTCGGACGATCACAAAACATCCCTCCGGCAGGGTCAAATGTCATCGAAGCCCTTCGCAATGAAGGGCTTTCCATAATTCCGCTTTTACGATTCCTGCCGGTCCTTAACAACCCGACGAATTGGGCAAGAGCGCGACGCATGGCCGCGCTGGACCGCACAGATTCAGTCCGGACCACCCTGGGCCGTTTGAGGCTCGAATTGGGTTGGTCTAGAAAGCGATCCCCGAAGGACCTTCAAATCATGCCCGATACGGACTTTCGCAGCCCCCGGCTTTACGTGGATGAGCCGCTGGCCGCCGGCAGCCGGGTTCCGCTCGACCGCGATCAAGGCAACTACCTCGGCAATGTCCTGCGGCTCGGCTCCGGGGCAAGGGTGCTGGTTTTCAATGGCCGCGACGGCGAATGGCAGGCCGCTATCTCTGGCCGCAAGCGCCCGGAACATCTCGATATCGTGACCATCAGCAGAGGGCAGGATCGCTTGCCCGATCTGCATTACGTGTTCGCGCCGCTGAAGCACGCGCGGCTCGACTACATGGTCCAGAAGGCGGTCGAGATGGGCGCGAGCGCCCTGCAACCGGTGCTGACCCGTTTCACGCAAGTGACCCGGGTCAATACCGAGCGGATGCGCGCCAATGTGATCGAGGCCGCCGAGCAATGCGGCATCCTCAGCCTTGCCGCAGTCGAGGAGCCGGTCTCGCTGGACAGCTGGCTGGCGCAGCGTGCGCCCGAACGCCTGCTGGTGTTCTGTGACGAGGCCATGGACACGGCCAATCCCTCCGCGGCGCTGGAGGCCCTGCGGGGTGACCCCGCGCGCGGTATCGACGTTCTGGTCGGTCCGGAAGGCGGCTTTGCCGCGGAGGAGCGGGCCAACCTGTTGCGCCAGTCGGGGCTCCTGCGGCTGTCATTGGGGCCACGGATTCTGCGCGCCGATACCGCCGCGGTCGCCGTCCTCGCCCTGATCCAGGCCACGCTGGGCGACTGGACAATACACGCTTAGGTTGCAATTCCGGCAACTCATTAAGCCCGTTGCCCGATCATGGTCGAAACTGTCAAACGGCCATGCTATGGGCTTGCCCGAAATCGACTGAAAACACCTTGGAATCCATGGACTTCGATATGAGCGCGAGCACCGGCAATCCTGCGAGCCGACCGCCTTCCTGGGCGGACGGACTGCTGTCGTCGTTCGCGCAGGCGGGCTACATCAAGGCGGAGCCGCCGATCCTTCAACCGGCCGAGCCGTTTCTCGACCTCTCGGGCGAGGACATCCGCAAAAGCCTCTATCTGACCTCCGATCCCGGAGGCGAAGAACTCTGCCTGCGTCCCGACCTGACCATCCCCGTGGCACGCGACTATCTCGCCTCCGGCAACGCGGGCCAGCCGGCCGGATTTTGCTATCTCGGTCCAGTGTTCCGCTATCGCGGCGGACGGTCGAGCGAATTCCTTCAGGCCGGAATCGAATCGTTCGGCCGGCAGGATCGCGCCGCGGCCGACGCCGAAATGCTCACACTCGGCCTCGAAGCCACCGCAGCCTTCGGCATCACCGATGTGGAGGTCCACACCGGTGATGTCGCGCTGTTCATCGCGCTGATCGACGCGCTCAACCTCTATCCGGTCTGGCGGCGGCGGCTGATCAAGGATTTCAACCGCAAGATCAGCCTCGCGCAGGATATCGAACGGCTGACGCTCGCGACCGGACCCGGCCACAACGAATACGAAGGCGTACTCGCAGCGCTCGCAGGTTCCGACCGCAAGGCCGCACTGGCGCTGGTGACGGACATGATGTCGATCGCCGGCGCGACCAACGTCGGCGGCCGCACCGTCTCCGAGATCGCAGACCGCTTTCTCGAACAATCCACACTGAAAAGCGGCGCCCTGCCGCGCGATGCGCTGACCATCATCAAACGATTTCTCGCGATCTCCGGCGAGCCCGACGACGCGCTCGGCCAGTTGCGCGCGCTGGCTTCCGACGCAAAACTCGATATCGACGCCGCGATCGACCAGCTCGAAAGCCGCACCGGCTTCATGGCCGCGCGCGGCATCGAAACGAGCAGCATCAGTTTCGCCACCGCATTCGGCCGCGGCGTCGACTACTACACCGGCTTTGAGTTCGAATTGCACCGCAAGGGGCATGGCGACGAGCCGCTGGTCGCCGGCGGACGCTACGACGGGCTGATGACGCAGCTCGGTGCAACCTCGCCCATTCCCGCGGTCGGCTTCTCGATCTGGATCGAAACGCTGACCCGCGCGGCAAATCTGTCGGCAAGCCGCAACGCAGGGAGCGCATCATGAGCAATCCCTTCGTTCTGGCGGTGCCGTCGAAAGGCCGCCTGCAGGAAAACGCCGAGGCCTTCTTCGCCCGCGCAGGACTGACGCTCGCCAAGCCGCGCGGCGCGCGGGACTATCGTGGCACCATTGCGGGCCTCGACAACGTCGAGATCGCTTACCTATCGGCCAGCGAGATCGCCTCGCAGCTTGCGCGCGGCATGGTGCACCTCGGCGTCACCGGCGAGGATCTGATCCGCGAAAGTATCGCCGACGCCGACAGGCGCGTGGCGCTCATCGATGGTCTCGGCTTCGGCAGCGCCAATGTCGTAGTGGCCGTGCCGCAATCCTGGATCGACGTGCGCACCATGGCGGACCTCGACGACGTGACCACGGGATTCCGCGCGCAGCATAACCGCCGCATGCGGGTCGCGACCAAATACATCAACCTGACCCGTACGTTTTTTGCGTCGCATGGCGTCGTGGACTATCGGATCGTGGAGAGCGCCGGCGCAACCGAAGGCGCACCCGCGGTCGGCACCGCCGAGATGATCGTCGACATCACGACAACAGGCGCGACGCTCGCCGCCAACGGTCTCAAGGTGCTGGACGACGGCGTCATCCTGCGCAGCCAGGCCAATCTGGTCGCCTCGCGGGAGGCCGATTGGTCGAACGACGCACGCGAGACAGCGCGGATCATTCTCGATCACATCGCAGCGCGCGCCCGCGCCAGCCAGTATCGCGAGGTGCGCACCCGCTTCACCGGCTGCAATGCGGCGCTGCTCGCCGAGGCGCATGACCGCTTCGGCGTGGTCTCGCCGTTCGGCGGCCCGACATCCTCGGGTATGGTCACGCTGCACTGCCCGCCGGATCAGCTCTATGCGCTCGGCAGCTTCCTGCGTCAGCACGGCGCGGAGACGGTGTCGATCGCATCGCTGGACTACGTGTTCGATCGCGAGAACCCGCTATTCGCCAAGCTGGAAGCGTTTCTGCGCACCTAGTGGTCCGATTTTCTAACATTGCGCGCCGTTGCAGCGAGCGCTCCTGGCAAATGTTAGAATCAAAGGGCCACTAGCAATTATATGTTGCTGGTGGAGTTTTGGATTTGACATTCGCATCGCGAATTTGCGGTTAAGTGGGTCGCGAATTTAAAATCCACTCCGCTAGACCCGTGCAGGCTGCCGTTGAAGCGCACGGCCGCACTCACTACCATAACGAATAGATCGAATTGACCACGCTGGAACCGACCGATGACACCAACCACCAGCCTTCCCGGTCTGCCCACGGACGCAGCTACTGCGGCTGCACAGGGTCTGTCGATCGTCGTTCCCGTTTACAATGAAGCGGCGGGCCTCGAACGGCTGCATGAGCGCCTTTGCGCGCTTGCGGCAAACCTGAGGCAGCGCTTCGGCCTCGCCTGCGAGGTCGTCTATGTCGACGACGGCAGCACCGACACCACGCTGAGCCTTGCCCGCACGCTGCCGGCCACGGCGCTCGACGTGCAGGTGGTGTCGCTGTCGCGCAACTTTGGCAAGGAAGCCGCCTTGATGGCGGGACTGGATCATGCCCGGCGCGGCGCGCTGCTGTTCATGGACGGCGACGGCCAGCATTCCCCGGACCTTGTGGAACGGCTGGTGGATCATTGGATCAACGGCGGCTTTGACGTCATCTATACCGCGAAGGCGCATCGCGCGAACGAGTCGGTGCTGCGGCGGATCGCCGTGCACGGCTTCTATGCGATGATCAACTGGGGCGCGCGGCAGCGCATTCCCGAAGATGCCGGCGACTTCCGTCTGCTGTCGCCGCGCGCTGCGGCCGCACTTCGGCAACTGCCCGAGCGCAACCGCTTCTTCAAGGGTCTCGCGAGCTGGATCGGTTTCCGCCAGCTTCGCGTCGACTACGAGCCCGAGCCCCGCGCCTACGGCATCACCACGTTCAATGCGGCGCGGCTGGTCGGCCTGTCGATCGAGGGCCTGACGTCGTTCTCGGTGGCACCGCTGCGGCTCGCGAGCCTGCTCGGCCTGCTGCTGGCGTTCGCGGCGTTCCTGTTCGGACTCTCCATTCTCTGGGAGACCTGGGTCAGGGGCGAGTCGGTCCCCGGCTATCCGTCGATCGTGGTCGGCCTGATGACCATTGGCGGCGTGCAACTCCTGATGATCGGCATCGTCGGCGAATACATCGGCAAAATTCTTTCCGAACTGAAGGCACGGCCGATCTACTTCGTCGCCGAGCACAGCGTGAAACACGCCGAGACCGAACCGGCCGCCAGCGACCCGCACCGGACCGCGGCCGAATGAGCGGCGAAGAACCGCAGCGCCGCATCACCCTGTGCGCGGACGATTACGGCATCAGCCCCGGCGTCAACCGCGCCATCCGCGACCTCATCGAACACCGGCGCATCAACGCGACATCGGTAATGGTGGTCGGCCCCGCCATCGGGCGCGATGAGATCGAGGCATTGAAAACCGCGGCCGCCGGCAATCCACAGTGCGCCATCGGCCTGCACACGACCCTGACCGCACCATTTCATCCGCTCACGCTGCACTACCGGCCGCTCGACGGCGGCCTGTTCATGCCGCTCGCAAAAATGCTGCGCTTAAGCCTGCTGCGCCGGCTCGACCCCGAGATGATCTTTGACGAGGTGAAGGCGCAGATCGCGGCTTTCACGGAAAAGTTCGACCATGCGCCCAACTACGTCGATGGCCATCAGCATGTGCAGATCTTTCCGCAGGTGCGCGACGCCTT
>JBQCIZ010000284.1:0-3393 GCA_051953235.1 Nitrobacter sp.
GCGTCGCGCGCGTGGCTGCGGTGCGTTTCCCCGGATTGACGCCCGCGCCGCCGCGCGTCATGTCATGCCGCCGGCGCGATCCGTGCGCCACGAATCGGGTGCCGATCTGCCGATGACAACCGTTGCCGCCGAATCCCGGTCCTTGCTGCGCGAGCGGCCGTTCCTGTTCTTCCTTGGCGCGCGGACGTTTTCGCGTTTCGCGAGCCAGATCGCCGCCGTTGCCGTGGGCTGGCAGGTCTATGAACTGACCTCGAGCGCGTTCATCCTCGGCATGATCGGCCTGGTCCAGTTCCTCCCCACGGCGCTGCTGGTGTTCATCGCGGGCCATGCAGTGGACCGGTTCGACCGCAAGCGCGTGGTGCAGCTTTGCCAGTTGGCGGAAGGCCTGACCGCGGTGTTCCTGGCATGGGGCACCTATGCCGGCTGGATCACGGTGCCCGAGATTTTCCTCGCCATGCTGGTGGTCGGCACCGCTGGCGCCTTCGAAAGCCCCGCGGTCGCGGCGTTGCTGCCTGCCGTTGTGCCTGACGGCACGCTGCAGCGGGCGACCGCGACCTCCAGCGGTTTCGGCCAGCTCGCGACCATCGCGGGTCCGGCGCTCGGCGGGTTTGCCTACGCGGTCGCGCCGGGACTGCCTTACGTCATCATGGCCGGTTGCTGGCTGATCGGCGGCATCTCGATGGGGGCTGTGCGGCCGGAGCATCGTCCCGCCGCAACATCGTCGCCCGATTCCGACGATCTCTACGCGGGCTTCCGGTTCATCTGGGCCAACCCCGCGATCCTCGGCACCATCTCATTGGATCTGTTCGCGGTGTTGCTTGGCGGCGCCACGGCGCTGTTGCCGATCTATGCGCGCGATATCCTGCACACCGGACCGTGGGGACTCGGCATCCTGCGTGCCGCGCCGGCGGTCGGTGCGCTGCTGATGACCATCGTGCTGGCGCGTCACACCATCAGCCGCAAGGTCGGGATGCGGATGTTCCAGGCGGTGATCGTGTTCGGCGGGGCGACGGCGGTATTCGCGGTGTCCACGTGGCTGTGGCTGTCGCTGCTGGCGCTCGCGATCATGGGTGCGGCCGATACCATCAGCGTCGTGATTCGCTTTTCGCTGGTGCAGTTGGCGACGCCCGACGCGATGCGCGGCCGGGTTGGCGCCGTGAACTTCCTGTTCATCAACGCCTCGAACCAGCTCGGCCAGTTCGAGAGCGGCGTCACCGCCGCGCTGTTGGGTGCGATGCCGGCCGCCGTGCTCGGCGGCATCGGCACGGTGGCTGTGGCGCTATTGTGGATGAAGCTGTTCCCGACCCTGCGCGACGTCGAGCGGCTGGAGTAGGGCGCTCAAACTTTCCTCGTCATTCCGGGGCGCTCGCGCAGCGAGCGAACCCGGAATCCGGACCAGTGGACATCGCTTGTCGCTGGATTCCGGATAGCCGCTTCAGCGGCTTCCGGAATGACGAGAAACGATTAGCCCCGCTCCACGAACAGCATCTTGCGCGCCGTCATTTGCAGCAGGCTCCCGCCTGGATCGGCGGACACGGCACCGATCCGTAGGAGCAGAACACGCAGCAATCTCCGGCTTTCGGCTTCAGCCGTTTGCCGCAGCCTTTGCAATCGTAGAAGAACTGGCACGCGTCCGTCGGCATCCGCTCGCTGGCGCGATGACCGCAGGCCGGGCAGGTGATGGTGGATTCCAGAACAACCATCGCCCGAACTCCCGCCGCGATAAGGTTTGCCGCTTAGCCCCGTCCGACGAACGGCATCTTGCTCGCCATGACCGTCATGAACAGCACGTTGGCGTCGAGCGGCAGTTGCGCCATGTAGGCGATAGCGTCGCCGACCGCCTTCGCATCCATGCGCGGTTCCTGCTTGGAGGTGCCGTCCGGCTGCAGCACGCCGGGGCCGTTCACCATGCGATCGGTCATCGGGGTTGCGGCATTGCCGATGTCGATCTGCCCGACCGCGATGTCGTAGGCGCGGCCGTCGAGGTTGGTGGCTTTGGTGAGACCCGTGATGGCGTGCTTGGTCGAGGTGTAGGCCGACGAGAACGGCCGCGGCGCGTGCGCGGAGATCGAGCCGTTGTTGATGATGCGGCCGCCGCGCGGCGTCTGGTCCTTCATGATGCGGAAGGCGTGCTGGGTGCACAGGAACGGCGCGGTGAGGTTGGTGTCGACCACCGCCTGCCACTGGTCGAGCTTCAGATCCTCGAATGGCATCGCCGGCGTGCCCATGCCGGCATTGTTGAACAGCAGATCGAGCCGGCCATACTTTTCCATGGTCTTGGCGAACAGCGCCGCGATGGAGGCGGGATCGGTCATGTCGGCGGAGACCGGCAGGCTCTTGCCGCCGGATGCGGCGCCGAGTTTCTGGGTTTCCTCCAGCATGTTGAGGCGGCGCCCGGCCAGCACCACGGTGTAGCCGATGTTCATCAGCGCCAGCGATGCCGCGCGTCCCACGCCGGTTCCGGCACCCGTCACGATCGCGATCTTGTCTGCAGCCATTTGTTTCCTGCCTTTATTGGTTTGCGTTACGTTTTTGTCGTCGTCTGGTCTTTGTAGGGTGGGCGCGGAATGCTCTGATGCGCCGCGCGCAGCGCCGCCGACCAGCGCGCGCGTAAATCGTGGAAATAGGGTTCGCCGGCCTCGATGCGATGATGGAGGTCTGCGTCGCAGACGTCGTTGCGCACGACAAGAATATCGATCGGCAGACCGACCCCGAGATTGGAGCGCATCGTCGAGTCCATCGAGATCAGCCCGGTCTTCAGCGCGTCGTAGAGTTCGGCGTCATAGTGCATCGCGCGGTCGAGCACCGGCTTGCCGTACTTGTGCTCGCCGATCTGCAGGTACGGCGTGTCGGTGGTGCATTCAATGAAGTTGCCGGCGGTGTAGACCATGAACAGCCGCATCCGCGATCCCTTGATCTGGCCGCCGAACAGGAACGAGACGTCGAAGCTGACGTCCTCGGCCTGCAGTGCGGCGCCTTCGGTCGCGTGCACGCTGCGGATCGCGCGGCCGATGCGCTGCGCGGCCTGGAACAGGGTCGGCGCATTCATCAGCGTTTCGAGTTCGCCGGTCTCCGGATTTTCGACGCCTTCGCTGAGCGTCGACAGCACCGACTGGCTGATGGCGAGATTTCCGGCGCTGGCGACGGCCATAATGCGCTCGCCGGGCTTGCTGAAGACGTGCAGCTTGCGGAACGTGGAAACGTTATCGAGACCGGCATTGGTGCGGGTGTCGGCGATCATCACCAGCCCGTCCTTCACCAGAATCCCGCAGCAGTAGGTCATTCCCGATCCTCGGCCTTTCATTCGGAGGCGCGAGTCTAGTAGCGAATTTTGCGAGGTCGTCCAACCCCCAAAGGGGCGCGTGTCGCGGCGTTACGACTGGCTCTGGCGCC
>JBQCIZ010000285.1:0-12001 GCA_051953235.1 Nitrobacter sp.
CCCCACGGCGAGATCGACATTGTGGCGCGGCGGCGCCAGTTGCTGGCTTTCATCGAGGTCAAGGCGCGCGCCAGCCTCGACGAGGCCGCCTATGCCGTGACGCCGCGGCAGCAACAGCGGATCATCGATGCCGCACAAGGCTGGTTGATGGCGCATCCCGAGCATGCAAATTTCGAGCTGCGCTTCGACGCAATGCTGATTGCGCCGCGACGTTTGCCGCGCCATCTGTTAGCTGCATTCGACGCCAGCACCTAGCTCAAACGCTTCCCCACGACATCAACCCGGATCAGCACGATGAAATTGAAAGTCGCCGTTCAGATGGACCCTATCGCGCGTATCAACGTCCGCGGCGATTCAACGTTTGCGCTTCTGCTGGAGGCGCAGAAACGAGGTCATGCGATTTCATACTACACACCGGACAAATTATCCCTGCGCGGCAAGGATCTGGTTGCTCCCGTTCAATCATTGACCGTGCGCGATCAGGAGGGCGATCACTTCACCCTCGGCGAGATCAAGCGCGAATACCTGGAATCCTTCGACGTCGTGCTGTTGCGGCAGGATCCGCCATTCGACCTTGCCTACATCACCTCGACCCATTTCCTCGAACGCATTCACCCGAAGACGCTGGTGGTCAATAACCCCGCGAGCGTGCGCGATGCGCCGGAAAAGCTGTTCGTGATGAATTTCCCCGAACTGATGCCGCCCACCCTGATTTCGCGCGACCTTGATGAGATCAATTCCTTCCGCGCCGAGCACGGCGCGGTCGTCATGAAGCCGCTGCACGGCCACGGCGGAGCGGCGGTATTTCGCGTGATGCCCCAGGACATGAATTTCGGATCGCTGTTCGACATGTTCTCGGTGACGTTTCGCGAGCCGTGGGTGATCCAGCGCTTCCTGCCCGAGGTGAAGCAGGGCGACAAACGCATCATCCTCGTCGACGGCGAATTCGCTGGCGCCGTCAATCGCGTGCCGGCTGCCGACGATCTGCGGTCCAACATGGTGCGCGGTGGCGCAGCACAGGCGACCGATCTGACCCCGCGCGAACGCGAAATCTGCGAACGCGTTGGACCGGCACTCCGCGAACGTGGACTGCTGTTCGTCGGGATCGACGTCATCGACGGCAATCTCACCGAGATCAACGTCACCTCGCCAACGGGTATCCGAGCCATCGCCCGTTTTGGCGGCCCGGACATTGCCACGAAAATCTGGGATCGGATCGAAGCTAAACGCGCTTAGGGGCGGACGAAAATCCTACGAATTTCGTTCCCTTAATGTTCTTGTGCTCTCCTGGGGGATTGTGCACTTCGCAAACCCCGATGCTTTCTGACGTTGTGCGACTCGCGTAAGTTGTGATTCTTCCAATCACCACTACGGAGAGTCCCAATGCTGACTGATGGCTTCTATAAAGTTCAATTTCAGACCCCTATCGGGGCCGGGGGTGGCGTGGTTGTGCTTAGCGGCGGCAAACTTCGCGGCGGGGATTCCGCCATCGCATATTCCGGCACCTATTCAGTGGACGGGGATAATTTTACTGCGCAGGTCAAAACGAGCCGCCACTCGAACGGAATGCCATCTGTCTTTGGCAAGGATTCCGTGAATATCACTCTCAAGGGGAAATTTTCAGGCGACCACGCTCAATGCGTCGGCACGGCTCCTGAGGCTCCGGGCGTCTCGTTGCAAACTATTCTCACCCGGATCAGTGATTAGTAGCCGCTCTATCGCATTTGTGTGTCGATCAAGTGCTTGGATAAGTCGATCTACCTTTGATTTTGTCTCTTCCTTGGTCGCGCACATTGCTACCTCCATTAGGGATTTAAGGATGTGGGCACAAACAGCATGTGATGCCCTTCGATCAGGGCATGTTCTTCAGCTTCGTTACGATGGCTATACGCGGGATGTTGAGGTGCATGCGGTCGGACAGACCAAAGAGGGCAACGACATAATGCGCGTCTGGCAGATCGCGGGCGGTAGCGTTAGCAATGAGCCAATCGGATGGAAATTACTCAGGCTTGATGAGGCCACGGGAGCGTTCATCACCCCGATCAAATCGCAAGCTCCCCGCCTCAACTACCGGAGAGGCGACCGGGCCATGCTTAGAATTTTCTGCCAACTCTAGGCAGCCACAATCACAGGGGCCGATTGGCAATGCTGGTAAGTTATGGATTGCGCAGTCAGACCAATGAGCCGTCATTTCTTCTTTGATTTATTCGCTGGCGCGGGCGGCTTCTGCTTTGCGATCTTGCCCAGCTTCTCGTTGAAGCGCTTCTCATTGTCGTCCGTTTCAAGCTCTCGGGCGGCTTGTTTGAACTTCTCGATCTGAGACGTTTTCGCCATGCCTAAAGTCCTATCGCTCTATCTAGACGACTCAGGAACGCGAAACCCGGATCGCAAAAGGCCGGAAAAGTTTCAATTTCGCGACTGGTTTACGCTAGGCGGATACACCGTCAACGAGGAAAACGAAGGTACGGTACGAACCGAACACCAAAAGTTCAGCGAAACATGGGGAATCACGTACCCACTGCATTCATACGACATCAGGGCGACTACCGAAAACTTCAAATGGCTCGGCACTCTCGACCAAAGAGAATATGACAAGTTCATGTCTGATCTAGGGAAGATGTTGCTTGGCGTGCCTGTGACAGGGCATGCCTGCGTAATAGACCGGCCGGGCTATAACGAGCGGTATCGCGACAAATATGGGCGACAAACCTGGATGCTTTGTCAGACGGCCTTCGCTGTGGTCTGCGAGCGGGCCGCAAAGGAAGCTATAAAGGCGAAGCGAAAGCTTCGCGTCTATGTCGAGGAAGGCGACAAAACCACCGATAATATGGTGAGGAATTACTACAAGGCGTTGCGCGAGAAGGGCATGCCGTTTGATGGCGGCGGCGCAAATCAATATGCTCCTCTTACGCAGCAACAGCTTCATGACACACTGTACGATCTGGATTTCAAGTCGAAGTCGTCCCCGATGGTGCAGATTGCCGATCTATATGCATACCCTCTCGCGCGCGGAGGATATGATCCTGAGTATTCGCCATACCGAATGCTCAGGGCCAACAAGCGGGTGATCGATGATTACCTAACCAAAGAGGAAATTCCTCACCTCGGGGTCAAATACAGTTGCTTTGAATTGGCGATCAGAAACAAGCTCGCGCAAAAGCCTGTGCCAAAAAACAAAAAGAGCCGGGTGTGAAACCGACTCTTTCGCCAGCCGCCTACGGCGACCTCCCGGGCTAGGCCCGGGACTTATATAGGGCTAAGTACTTGATTCGTCAAGAACATTCTAGCGAATCACTTTGATTCGCAACTTCAAGGACTTACGTTCTCTTTGGCTGGTTATCAGGCCATCTGTATGTAAGCCGCTTGCCAACCATGCCTCGAATGGCCTTATCGGCCCTATCCTGATCGTCGACGCCAAGTGCGATTCGGTTGCTATAGCGGAAGTCAAACTCCGCAAGATAGCGATGCAGATGCTTCTCGGAGCAATGCTGATAGACGCCCTTCATGCCGCGTTTGAAGATGCTGTAGAAGCCTTCAACCGTGTTGGTCGTCACGTCGCCGCGAACGTATTCTTCCTGCTTATGGTTCACGCTGTCATGGCTGGCGAACTCTTTGCCGACACCGATGTAGTGGCGGGCTTCGTCAGTCATTAGCGAGCTTTCCCGGCGGATATTGGTCCGCAGGATCGGCACGATCTGAGCAATCGACGTGCTTTCCACATGGAAGCTGCGCGCAATACCGCCGCGCTCAACGAGCGTTAGCACCGTATTTTTATGCGCCCAGCCACCCTTTCGGCTCTTTGGCTGACCGGCTAGGCGGCCTGTAAAAGTTTCGTCCGCCTCAACGATTTTGCCAGCGCCGCCCATTGGAGCCAGCTTGCCGTCGCGCATTGCCTCACGGATGCGATGCGCCAGAAACCACGCCGACTTGTACTGAATTTCCAAAATCCGGTGCAGTTGATGGGACGAAATGCCCTTCTTGCTCGAAGCAATAAGATGCACAGCCTGCAAACACTTGTGCAGCGGGATATGCGCCGACTCGAAAACCGTGCCGACGCGGACCGTAAACTGCTTGCGGCATTCGTAGCACTTCCACAGGCCCAGCCGGACCTTGCCATTCTTACCCTTGACGCCTTCAAGCCTGCCCGCGCGGTCAACCGTGCCGCATTTCGGGCAAATAACGCCATTCCCCCAGAGCAATTTCTCTAAATGGCGGAAGGCCGCTCGCTCGTTATGGAAGTAGGCTTTTGCGAGAATGGACATGATGGGAACCCAGTAAAATCAGTATCTATTTAGATTCTACCATTGATTCTGGGTTTGTAAAGTACACAATCGCCGCTCTCCTGAGTTGTAAGCTAGCCTTCTGCTCGGGAGAGGGCTCCACCATGGTTCAGCGGGTATCTACGGTGGCATTCGAGGGCATCGAGGCACGCGCCGTCGATGTGCAGGTGCAGGTTGCACCCGGGCTACCTGCTTTCAACATTGTCGGCCTACCGGACAAGGCGGTTTCCGAAGCACGGGAGCGGGTCCGGGCGGCCTTGATCGCATCGGGTCTTGCCCTGCCGGCCCGGCGGATCACCGTCAATCTCGCCCCGGCCGATCTGCCCAAGGAAGGCAGTCACTACGATCTTCCCATCGCACTGGGCCTGATGGCTGCGATCGGCGCCATTCCGTCCGATGCCCTGTCGGGATTTTCAGTGCTTGGAGAGCTGGGCCTCGACGGCTCGATCGCGGCGGTGGCCGGCGTCCTTCCCGCGGCGATCGGAGCGAATGCGCGCGACGAGGGGTTGATCTGCCCCGCAGCTTGCGGCGCGGAGGCGGCGTGGGCGAGCCCCGATATCCAGATCGTCGCCGCTAGTTCGCTGATCCAGATCGCAAACCATTTCAAGGGCACTCAGGTTCTGTCCCGGCCACAGCCCCGGATTCGCGAAGCCCAAAGTACCCTTCTCGATCTTCGCGATATCAAGGGGCAGGAGAGCGCCAAGCGCGCGCTCGAGATCGCAGCCGCAGGCGGACATCATCTGCTGATGATCGGCTCCCCGGGCAGCGGCAAGTCGATGCTGGCATCGCGCCTGCCATCGATCCTGCCGCCGCTGTCGCCGGCGGAACTACTGGAAGTGTCGATGATCGCATCGGTGGCTGGCGAAATCGACGGCGGAGCATTGACCTCGCGCCGGCCATTTCGCGCGCCGCATCATTCCGCCAGCATGGCCGCGTTGGCCGGCGGCGGCGTGCGCGCGAGGCCTGGCGAAATCTCGCTTGCGCATAACGGCGTGCTGTTCCTCGACGAACTGCCGGAGTTCGATCCACGTGTGCTGGATTCGCTGCGACAACCGCTGGAGAACGGCGAGATCGCCGTCTCCCGCGCCAACCATCGCGTGACTTATCCCGCGCGGTTCATGCTGGTCGCAGCAATGAATCCATGCCGATGCGGCCACGCCTACGAACCCGGCTACGCGTGCAAACGCGGACGTCTCGACCGCTGCACCGCTGATTATCAGATGCGCATTTCCGGGCCTCTGATGGACCGCATCGATCTGCGAATCGAGGTGCCCGCGGTGACAGCGTCCGACCTTATCCTGCCGCCACCGTCGGAAGGGTCGGCTGAAGTCGCCGCCCGTGTCGCTGCGGCGCGCAACATTCAGGCGGACCGCTATGCCGCAGCCGGGTTGCCGCACATTCGTACCAATGCCGAAGCGCCGTCCTCGGTGCTGGAGGACATTGCGCAACCGGATGCACAGGGGCTGAAGCTGTTGCGCGACGCCGCCGAAAGCATGCATCTGTCGGCACGCGGCTATCACCGGGTGCTCCGCGTCGCCCGCACACTCGCGGACCTCGACGGCGCAGACAAGGTCGGCCGGTTGCATCTCGCCGAAGCCCTGTCCTATCGCGCCCTCGCAGACGATATCAAACGGGCCGCCTGATCGCGGATCGCTTTCAGCCATGACGAGGTCGTCAACCCGAAGGTAACGACTTTTCTTTAGACTCTGCCAACCATAAGCCGCCTGTTGCGCGCTTGAGTTGTCCGAGTACCGGTCATGTTGCGTTTCAAGATTCTCGCCTCGACGATACCCCTGCTTCTTGCCGGCGTTATCGCTGGTCTGGATCCGTCCCCCGGCCCGAAGCCTTGCATCGCCATGGATCAGACGTCGCTCCAGATCACCGCTACGCCGTGGAAGGCTCAATCTGTCGTCCGCTTCACCAACGATCCGGCGGCGGCGACGGTTCGGGTTCAGATCGTCGACAGTCCGAAAGCGGCGGATTTTGCTGTCGCCGACGACTCCGAGACGCCGGACGACACCAGTTGCGAAGTCACCGCTGCGACGCGGTTCATCGCGGTAACATCCGACGCTTCCGTGTCGGCGCCCGTCATCTACCTGACGCACAATGACGGCGCCGATTATCGGATCTACGTCAGGTCGCGAACCTTTACGGTTCAGGACGCGGCAGCCCTTGTGGTCGGCGCCCATCGCTCACCAACCCGGCTGGCAGCAGTTTCGCTCTAAGATCGTCCTTAATGAAGCATTAACCCTGTTCGCATCGAGCGGGATTTTGTTGCGATCCTTCAAGCACTTCGCAACGTCATCCTCCCATGCTCGCGGGACATGATGCGGACGCTCTTCCCGCTCTCCGATAAAAAGCGGGCATAAGAAAACTCGGGTGATCCATGATGACACGCTTATTCTGGATCAGAGCACGGCTGCGTCGGCTGGTACGGCGTCATCCCCGACTGAACCTGGCCTTTCGCACCTTCACGACGTTCTCCATCGCGTTCGGCGGCGCCTATGGCTTCATCTCCGGAAGCAGGAGCGCCAACTACGACCCCAACGCCTTTGCGATCGGTGCGAGTTTTCTGTTCGCGCTGGCCTGCGTCGCGTTGGCGATCCAGAACATGCGGCTGCGCTGGATGCGCAAAAAGGTTCGCAAGATCGCGCTCCACAATGAAGCGCTCGCCGACCGGAACTGGGAACTGAAGGAAGCTGAGGAGCGGGCGCGCAGTCTTTTCGAGTCGCAGGACGACCTGATCGTTCTGCGTGGTGCCGACGGCCTCATCACTTCGGTCAACGATGCTTACTGCGCATTAGCACAACGATCGAGAGCCGAACTGCTTGGCAGTGCGTTTACGCTTCCGATCATTGAACAGGGCGAGAGTGCACTGGAGCCGAACGGCACTCGCATCCACGACCAGTGCATTGAAACTGCGCACGGCCGGCGCTGGATCGCGTGGCGAGAAGGTCTCGTGCGAACGGACGACAATCATCCGGCCGAATTGCAGTGTGTTGGCCGCGACGTCACCAACCGGACCGAAACCGAGCATGCGCTGAGCGAGGCGCGCGATCACGCGAACGCCGCCAACCGCGCGAAATCCCGCTTCCTGGCGATGACCTCGCATGAGATCCGTACGCCGCTCAACGGCATCATCGGGATGGGCGGACTGCTGCTCGACACTTCGCTCACACCGGAGCAAACCACATACGCCAAGGCGATCAAGACATCCGGCGACGCCCTGCTGTCGCTGATCGAGGAGTTGCTCGACTATTCCAAGATCGAAGCCGGCAAGATCGATCTTGAAAGCCGTCCTTTCATCCTGTCCGATCTGATCGAGGAGATCACCGAACTGCTGGCCCCTCGTGCACAGGCCCGGCAACTCGAAATCGCGGCTTACATCGACGAGAGGCTGCCGGCGGAAGTGATCGGCGACGCTACACGTTTACGTCAGGTGCTGCTCAATCTCGCCGGCAATGCCATCAAGTTCACCCAATCCGGCGGCGTCGCCCTGATCGTCGAGCCTGGAATGTGGCCGGGCGAAATCCGCTTCATGGTGCGCGACACCGGAATCGGCATCGCGCCGGAAGCGCAGGCGCGGATCTTCCGTGAGTTCGAGCAAGCCGACGAACGAATTGCCCGCAACTATGGCGGAACGGGACTCGGACTCAGCATCAGCGAGCGCATCGTCAAGCGGATGGGTGGCCGCATCGCACTCGAAAGCAAGCCGGGCTTGGGTTCGACATTCGAAGTCTCGATTCCCCTCGCCGCTCCAGAGAACGCACCGGAACGAAAGCCTTTCGCACCCGACCTGACCGGACATTCGGTCATGCTGGTGGCGCCCCAGACCATCGAGGCGTCCCTGCTCACCCGACGGCTTGAACGATGGGGCGCCCAGACCTGTGCGGTCTCGGACCTCGATGTCGCCCATGCGCTACTTCCGGAGCGGCCATGGCACACGGTTATCGTCGATCACGCCATGGGTGCGGAGGACATCTGGCGTTTCGGGCAGGCCGCAGGCCGATACGCGGCGCGGCGCATCGTCATGGTAACGCCATCGACGCGGCACGACCTGCAGGCCCCGGGCGCTGCGGCGTTTACCGGCTATCTGGTCAAGCCGCTGCGCGCGGCCTCGATCGCAGCACGATTAGCCGCGCCAGCCGATGAATCGGCCTCGCTCCAGGCGACCGATGGCCTTTCCGACTGCGATGCGCTCGACGAATCAGAAGCGCCGTCCACCGCGCCGACACAAAGCCTGTCGGTTCTCGTAGCCGAGGATAACGAGATCAATGCTCTATTGATGCGCTCGCTGCTGACCCGTCTCGGGCACGAGGTGATCATCACGACCGATGGCGAGGAAGCGCTTGAATCGTGGCTGGCGGCCGAAACCGCCGGCGCGCCGTACGACCTGATTCTCATGGACGTCCAGATGCCCAGACTCGACGGCATCGAAACCACAAAGCGGATTCGCGAGCTGGAAGCCGGTCAGAGGGCTCGGCGCACAACGATTCTCGCGCTGACAGCCAACACGCAGATGGATGATCGTTATGCCTGCTTCGAGGCGGGCATGGATGGCTTTCTGATCAAGCCGCTCGACCGGGAGAAGCTGGCAGACGCGCTCGCAGGGCTGGTAGCGGCTCGGCACATCGCAGCCTGAAACGAACGAACCAGTTCGACATTACCGCAGACCGGCTTCAGATCCCGCGATTGCGCAGAACGATCAGAGCCGCCGCAAGGCGACCTGCTCGACCACGTGATCGGCGCCTTTTTTGAGGATCAGCGTCGCGCGGGGGCGTGTCGGCAGGATGTTGTCCTCGAGATTCGCCAGATTGGTGCGCTCCCAGATGGCAATGGCCGTCGCGACAGCTTCATCGTCGGACAGCAGCGCATAGCGATGAAAATAGGATCGCGGATCGTGGAAAGCCGTGTCCCGCAGGGTGAGGAACCGTTTCACGTACCAGTCGCGCAGCACCGGCTCTTCAGCGTCGATATAGACGGAGAAGTCGAAGAAGTCGGAAACGACAGGCACCGCCTTGCCATCGCGCGGCAGCCGTCCGGTCTGCAGGACGTTGACACCTTCGACGATCAGGATGTCCGGCTGGCTGACCTCGATCCACTTGTTGGGAACGATGTCGTAGGTCAAATGCGAATAGACCGGCGCGCGCACCGGCGTCCGGCCTGCCTTGATATCACTCAGGAATGACAGCAGCAGAGGCAGATCGTAGCTCTCCGGGAAGCCCTTTTTCTGCATCAGGCCCTGCCGCTCGAGCGCCGCGTTCGGAAACAGAAAGCCGTCGGTGGTGACAAGATCGACCTTCGGCCGCGGCGACCATCGTGCGAGCAGCGCCTGCAGCACGCGGGCGGTGGTCGACTTTCCGACCGCGACCGATCCGGCAACGCCGATGATATACGGCATCTTGCGGTCTTCGATACCGAGGAACTGGCGCTGCGCAATAAAGAGCCGCTGCATCGACGCGACATAGATCGACAGCAATCGCGACAAGGGCAGATAGATTTCCTCGACCTCGGTGAGATCGAGCCGATCATGCATCGACCGCAGGGCCGCGACCTCTTCGGCGGCCAAGGTCATCGGCATGTCGTCGCGCAGTTTCGCCCACTGTTCGCGAGAGAAAATCCGGTACGGATTGTATTGCTGCTGCTCGGTCCGCATGTCCATGATCAAGGCCCCCGATGCAACTAGTCGCGCTTGCGCGCGGCCTTCTCTTCCAGACCGGACATTCCCGTCCGCTTTTCAAGTGCAGCCTCGACATCCGCCAGCGTCACTCCACTTGCCTTCAGCAACACGAGCAAATGAAACAGAACGTCGGCGCTCTCGGCGATCAGATGATCCCGGTCGTTCTCCGCCGCAGCGATCACCGTCTCGACGGCTTCCTCGCCGAACTTCTTGGCGCAATGAATTGGCCCCTTATCGAGCAGCTTGCGCGTGTATGACGCCTCGCCGCCCGCCGCGGCGCGGGCATCGATGATTTCGGTCAGGTCGTGAAGTGTGAAGCGCGGCATTTCTACTCTACTCAACGAACGCGCCAGCCCGCATTTGTAAAACCCGGCTGGTCGGCTTTTTTTAGCACTTCTTTTGAAGCGAGTCGTCAGGGATCGAGCCGCATCGGCAGGCCGGCGCGGACCATATGGTCCTTGGCTTCGCGAATGGTAAATTCGCCGAAATGGAAGATCGAGGCGGCGAGAACCGCGGTGGCATGACCCTCGCGAATGCCATCGACCAGATGGTCGAGATTGCCGACGCCGCCGGACGCGATCACCGGTACGGGGACACTGTCGGCTATCAATCGAGTCAGCGGCAGATCAAAACCCTGGCGGGTGCCGTCGCGATCCATTGACGTCAGCAGGATTTCGCCGGCACCGAGCGACACCACCTCCTGCGCGTATTCGATGGCGTCGATGCCGGTGGATTTGCGGCCGCCATGGGTGAATATCTCCCAGCGATCCGATCCGCCGGCCTTGGACACCCGCTTGGCATCGATCGCGACCACGATGCACTGGTCGCCGAACTTCTCGGCTGCTTCCTTGACGAACTCGCGGCGGCTGACGGCCGCGCTGTTGATCGACACCTTGTCTGCGCCTGAGCGCAGCAGGGTACGAATATCATCGGTGGTACGAACGCCGCCACCCACCGTCACCGGCATGAAGCAGGCCTCCGCGGTACGGCGGACCACATCAAGCATGATCCCGCGGTTTTCGTGGGTCGCGGTGATATCGAGAAAAGTCAGCTCATCCGCGCCTGCCGCGTCATAGGCGATCGCGGCCTCCACGGGATCGCCGGCATCGCGCAGATCGACGAAGTTGACGCCCTTGACGACCCGGCCGTCCTTGACGTCGAGGCAGGGAATGACACGGACCTTGAACATCGCTGCTCCCTCAGGCCGCTGCACGCGCAGCGCGGATCAGCGCCTGCGCCTGCGCCGGATCGAGCCGGCCGTCATAGAGCGCGCGCCCGGCGATGGCACCGGCAAGCTTCTTCGCGCGAGGCATCAGCATCGCCTTGACGTCCTCGATGGATGCGAGACCGCCGGATGCGATGACTGGAATCGAGATGCTGTCGGCAAGCGCGATGGTGGCGTCGAGATTGAGTCCCTTCAACAGGCCATCGCGCGCGATGTCAGTGAAGACGATGGCGGCAACGCCGGCATCCTCGAAGCGTTGCGCGATTTCGAGCGCGGTCACCTCCGACGTTTCGGCCCAGCCCTCGACGGCGACCTTGCCGTCGCGCGCATCCAGGCCAACCGCGACACGCCCCGGAAATGTTTTGGCCGCTTGCTTGACGAAGGCCGGATCGCGAACCGCAGCCGTGCCGATGATGACCCGCGCGATGCCTTTGCCGAGCCAGGCTTCGACGGTTTTCAGATCGCGAATGCCCCCGCCAAGCTGCACCGGCATGGTCACGGTCTTCAGCATTCGCTCCACGGCGTCCGCATTGACGGGCTTGCCGGCGAACGCGCCGTCGAGATCGACCACATGCAGATACTCGAAGCCCTGCGTGGCGAAACTGCGTGCCTGCGCGGCGGGATCGAGATTGAACACGGTCGCACGCGCCATGTCGCCCTGCTCGAGGCGCACGCACTGGCCGTTCTTGAGGTCAATAGCGGGAAAAAGAATCACGGCTTCCACTTCAGGAAATTCGAAATCAGAGCCAGCCCGAAGCGCTGGCTCTTCTCGGGGTGAAACTGGGTGCCGATCGCGGTGTCCTTGCCGACGATGGC
>JBQCIZ010000286.1:0-8971 GCA_051953235.1 Nitrobacter sp.
CCATCACCGAATAGAAGCCGAAAATCGCCAGCGCCAGAATGAACAGCAGGTCGCCGTCGTTGAAACGGATCGCGGCCAGCGCGCTGAAATCGCCCTTCAGCAGGATCGCGAGCACGCCGAGCAGCGAGACGCAGAGCCCGATCGCCTGCTTCAGCGTCAGGGGGATGCCGAGCAGCATCAGCGACCAGATCGCCACGAACAGCGGGCCTGAGGATTGCAGCAGCAGGATGTTGAGCGCGTTCGTCCGCTCCAGCGCGATGTATTGCAGCGTGTTGAAGGCGCCGATGCCCGCGATCGAGATCAGCGCCATGATGCCGAGATGCTTGCGGATCACCGGCCAGTCCCGCATCAGATGACGCCACGAGAACGGCAGCACGATCAGGAAAGCGCCGCCCCAGCGGATGAAGGCCAGCGTCACCGGCGGGATGTGACCGGCGACTGCGCGCCCGAGCACGGCGTTGCCGGCCCAGAACAGCGCGGTCAGGCTCAGCAGCAGATAGGGCTGGTTGGCGAGCCAGTTGTTCGATGGCGTGGCGGTGGAGGTCTGGTCGATGGCGGCCATTGCGGATCCGGTTTTATCATGCCGCGCAGGCCCGGCCCGGCGATGCATCCGGGCCGAGGACACCCTCCGGCCTGCCCAGAGACACCGATTTGCGTTTGCCATCAATGGCGCTGGCGCATTGCGTCCATGCGCGGGACGGACCGCGCAGCCGCGATGGTCGAACGATGCGCCACAACGTTGCCCGGATTTGAGATCGCCCGGCTTTCGCGCTCACCTTTGCCGCAAGGGCCGTGTAGCATGTGCCGATGCCGATGCGATCGCGGAGGGAACATGACTGACTCCTTGCATCTGACTGAGCCGTGGCCCGAATTGCCTTACGCCGCGTGGCGCGACACCTGCGAGACGCTGCAACTGTGGAC
Organism: Nitrobacter sp.; assembly: GCA_051953235.1. GTDB lineage: Bacteria > Pseudomonadota > Alphaproteobacteria > Rhizobiales > Xanthobacteraceae > Nitrobacter. The sequence continues at coordinate 922 of JBQCIZ010000286.1, forward strand.
GCAGATCGTCGGCAAGATCCGGCTTGTCCGCACGCCGTGGCTCAATCATTCCTGGCACGTGACGCTGTACGTCACCGCGCGCGGGTTGACGACATCGCCGATTCCCGATGGCGCGCGCACCTTCCAGATCGATTTCGATTTTCTCGATCATGTGCTGGTCATCGCGACCAGCGACGGTGCGGAGCGGCGGTTGCCGTTGAAGCCGCAGTCGGTGGCTGCCTTTTATGCCGCCGTGATGGCGGCGCTGGCGGAACTCGGCATTAAGTTGACGATCGACGACATGCCGAACGAAATCGCGAACCCGGTTCGCTTTGGTGACGACCAGCAGCACGCCTCGTACGACGCGGCTGCGGCGCAGCGTTTCTGGCGCGTGCTGGCGAGCGCCGCCCGCGTCTTCCGGCAATTCCGCACCGCCTTCCTCGGCAAGTGCAGTCCGGTGCATTTCTTCTGGGGCAGCTTCGATCTCGCGGTGACACGGTTTTCCGGCCGCCGTGCGCCGCTGCATCCCGGCGGCGTTCCCTACCTTCCGGACGATGTCGCGCGCGAGGCCTATTCGCACGAGGTGAGCAGTGCCGGCTTCTGGCCCGGCGGCGGCGCAATCGACTATCCGGCGTTCTATTCCTACGCCTATCCCGCGCCGGATGGATTTGCGTCGGCGCGCGTCCGGCCGGATGCTGCGTTCTTCATCAAGGACCTTGGTGAATTTTTACTGCCGTACGCTGCGGTGCGGACGGCATCGTCGCCTGACGATGCGCTGCTGCAATTCCTGCAGACGACCTATGAAGCGGCCGCGGATGGCGCCAAATGGGATCGTGCCGCGCTGGAATGCGCGCAGGGCAAACCGGGCCGGCCGCGCCGGGTTACGTAGCGCGTGTCAGGCAACTACGTCCACCGCAATCGCCCCCAGAGCGGTGCGGGCGTCGTTCGGATCGAGCTGGATCTGCAGGCCGCGCTGCCCGCCGTTGATGAAGACGTTTGCTTCGCCAAGCGCCGAAACCTCGATTGCGACAGGCACGCGCCTTTTCTGCCCGAACGGGCTGATGCCGCCGACGTGATAGCCGGTGAGCCGCTCGGCGTCTGCCGGGCGCATCATCTTGGCAGCCTTGCCGCCGAATGCGCTCGCGAGCTTCTTCATGCTGACTTCGTGATCCGATGGCACGATCACGCAGACCGGCTTGCCGTCGACCTCCGCCATCAGCGTTTTCAGCACGCGCCGCGGCTCCGCGCCGAGCGCGGCGGCGGCCTGCAGGCCGATGCTGTCGGCGTCGGGATCGTAGTCGTAGGCGTGCAGCGTGAAGGCCACGCCGAGTTTCGTCAGCGCCTGCGTCGCGCGCGTGGTTTTTGACATTGCGGTCCGACCCTGATGTCATGCCGGAAAATCGAGGCACGGTCGTTTTGCCATGAAAACAACAGCCGGGAAATCCTGCGCGGACGTTGCGCGAGCCACGGATCGAGCGTCGCATGACTAAGCCCGCACCTCAGAACGATCCCGAGCCGGAAGGCAGCCGCCGCGGTGCGCTGGCCGGACTCGCGATCGCCGTGGTGCTGCTGGTGGTCGGGCTGTGGCTCGCGCGCGAGCTCCATTCCGCGAGCCGGATTCAGGACTGCGTGATGTCCGGCCGCTCCAATTGCGAGCCGATCGATGCACCGTCGCGATAACTACATAACAAGAAACGAGAGGGCAGGGATCATGACTGGGAACTGGCGCGAGCGTGCGGGCACGACCTTCGATTGTCAGAAACAGCCGGCATCGGGAAGCCGCGGCGTGGTGGTCAGCAACCATCCGCTGGCGTCGGCGGCGGGTGCGGAGATGCTGGCGGCGGGCGGCAACGCCATCGATGCTGCGATCGCCACGCTGTTCACGCTGACGGTCGTGGAGCCGATGATGGTCGGCATCATCGGCGGCGGCATGGCCCACATTCGCCTTTCCGACGGCAGCCATCGTGTGGTCGACGGCCAGAGTACAGTGCCCGGCAGCGTCAAACCAGACACCTACACCTCGAAGCCGGGCTCGGCGGCGCACGTGTTCGATACGGTCGGCGACGAGAACCTGATCGGAGCCAAGGCGGTGGCGGTACCGGGCTCGCTGAAGGCGTGGTGCGAAACCCTGCGCAACTACGGCACCATGAGTCTTGCCGATGTGCTGCAGCCCGCCATCAGGCACGCCGCGCGCGGCTATCTGGCGACGCCCTATCTGCATGAATGCATCAGCGACGTGGCAAGCGTGATGGCGCGCGACAAGCCGCTCTCGGCGATCTATCTGCGCGACGGCCAGCCGATCAAGCCCGGCGACCGCGTGGTGCAGACCGAGTATGCCGAAACGCTGAAACTGATCGCGCGTGACGGCGAGGGCGCGCTGTATAGCGGCCCGCTCGGCGATATCCTTGCCGACTACATGAAGGCGCAAGGCGGTTTTATCACGCGCGAGGATCTGACAGCTTACAAGACCGTCGAACGCGCCCCGATCCGCGCGAGCTACCGCGGCTGGGAGATCGCGGGGCCGCCGCCGCCTGCCGCCTCCGGTGTGCATATCACCGAGATGCTGAATATCCTCGAAGGCTACGACGTCACGGCGATGGGTTTCGGCACGCCGGAGATGGTTCATCTGCTGGCGGAAGTCTTGAAGATAGCGTTCGCGGATCGCGCGGCCGCGAGCGGCGATCCGGATTTCGTCGGCGTCCCGGTGGAACGGCTGACCTCGAAGGATTATGCGCGCGAGCGCCGCGAGGCGATCGATCCGAAGCGAGCGCAAAGTTGGAGCGCCGGCGTCCAGCAGCTCGAAGGCGCCCACACCACGCACATGACGGTGGCCGATGCTTTTGGCAACGTGGTTGCAACCACGCAGACCATCAACGACCTGTTCGGCGCCAAGATCATGATCCCGGGCCTCGGCGCGATCGGAAACAACTACCTGAATCTGTTCGATCCGCGTCCGGGCCACGCGCTGTCGCTCGCGCCCGGCAAGCGCGTCACCACATCGATGTCGCCGATGATGGCGCTGCGCGGCGGCAAGCTGGTCTACGCGCTCGGTCTGCCCGGCGGAAAGCGCATCTTCCCGAGCGCGTTTCAGGCGCTGGTCAATCTGATCGATCACGGCATGACGCTGCAGGAGGCGGTGGAAGCGCCGCGGGTCTGGACCGAGGGTCATGCGCTCGAAGTCGAACTGGCGTTTCCCGACAACGTACGCGCGGCGCTGGCCTCGATGGGCCACGACGTCGTGCAGATGCCGACGGTCGGCGGTGGCATGAACGGCATTCACGTGCGCGATGACAACACAGTATCCGGCTCGGCCTGCTGGCGCGCCGACGGCACGCCGATCGCGCTCGCGGGCGGACTGGCCCGCGCCGGAGTTCGTTTCGGCATCGACGGCAAACCGCGGGGGTGAGCCGGCGAGCCACCCTGTCGTCATTCCGGACGCCGCGTGAGCGGCGATCCGGAATCCAGAAGCATGCGAATCGCAGCAGGCTGGATCCGGGTTCATCGCTGCGCGATGCCCTCAGATGCGCAATTGCGCATCGGGGAATGACGAAGAACTTCGGAAGCTACTCCCCCTTCATCATCGCGCGCACCGTGTCGCGCAGCGCCTGCCGCGACATATCGCGCGAATAGAACATGTGACCACCGGGATAGACCACGAGCTTGACGCGGTCGCGCGAGCCGAACGCCGGCAGTTGGTCGAGCCGGATCTGCGTCCCGAAATACGGCGTCGCGAGATCGTACAGTCCGTGTGCGACCAAAAGCTTCAGTTTCGGATCGGCCGCGAGAATGTCGCGGATATCCGTCATCGACTGCACGCCGCTGCGGTTCTTGCCGAAATCCCAGGCGCGATTGACCGCGCCGTTGAGCAGCTCGTAGGAGCCTTCGGGCCGCCAGTTCAGTTTGTGCGCGTAAAGCTCGTAGGCCGCCGCCGTCAGTGGCGCGAGCAGGGGCGTTTCGGAGGGATCGCCGAAGTCCGCCGAGCTGGAGTCCGGATAGGGATCGAAGCCGAGCACGCTTCCATCGTAGCGTCCCGTCACCTTGCCGTTGCGGCGGTCGAAGGCGCGGCGGAATTCGCTGACGTCGAAGCGCCCGGCTAGCCTGCGGCTCTCCTCCCGGTCGATGCCGGTCAGCGCGGCGAAGCGGTCGGCGAGACGTGTGGTGGCTTCCTTGTCCGCCTGTCCCTTCATCAGGTCGGCGAGAAAATCGCCGCGCGCGTAGGTTTCGACGTCGGCCATATCGGCGCGCGTCAGCGTTCCGCCTTTCTCCTTTTCGCGCGCCACCGCTGCCATGCTGGGCAGGCTCGCCACGAAGCGCGTCATGCCGGTGCCGATCACGTCGCCGAAATCCAGCGCCGGCGAAATCAGCACGAGACCCTTGATGGCGATACCCTGCCGGGTCTGCAAGTTGTGCACGATCTTTGGCCCGCGAATGCCGCCATAGCTTTCGCCGGTGATGAACTTTGGTGATTGCATCCGGTCGGCTTTCTCCAGCCAGCGCCGGATCACCAGCGCGATGGAGGCGACGTCGCCGTCCACGGTGAAGAAGTGCTTCTTCGCGTCGTCGCCGCTCGCGACCATGCGGCTGTAGCCGGTGCCGAGCGGATCAATGAATACGAGATCGGTGAAGTCGAGCCAGGTCTCCGCATTGGGTTCAAGCGCTGATGTCGCGGACAACCCGTCCGCCCCCGCTTGCATCGCGATCCGCCACGGGCCGTTGCTGCCGAATTGCAGCCACGCCGAGGACGCGCCGGGGCCGCCGTTGAACACGAAGGTCACCGGACGCGTCGCGGGATCGGCGCCGTCGAGCTGGTAGGCAGTGGTGACGAGATCGGCCTGCGGCTCGCCCTTGTCATTGAAGATGCGGATTGCGCCCGCGGTCGCGGTGAACGCGAGCGAGCGGCCGGGCAGGGCGAGGGTGTGCTTGGTGACGGAGTCGGGCGGCAGGCGGCGATGGTCGGCCGTGGCCGTTGCGCCGTGCGCGGATTCGCTATCGCCTTTCGGTGTGCCGTTCGTTTCAGGCGGCTTCGCTTCGCTGTGATGCGTAGCGGCGGCGGGCGGGGCATCGTCGGCGCGGACCGTGGCCGGAAGCAGAAGCGCCAGCAGCACCGCCGGGATGAAGGCGTGGCGGGTCACTGAATCGAACATCGTCTGCTCCTGTCCTGTCGCGGGAAGCGCAAGCTTTGCCGGAAACTGTGGCGGGCAAGGGACCTTCTCGCCGCCTGCGCCCCGCCGTCCCGGCGGAGGTCGGTCCGGCCGCGGAGATTCGGACGATGGGCCGTCCGCACCGCCGCCACACGGCTGCCCCAAAGCGGCTTACTTCGCTCGGCTCCGGACTGGATTTTTAGGGGAAATCAATGGTTTGGAGGTTGCGTTTGGGGCTTTTCACGGCCGTTCCGGCTTGCGTCCCCCGCCTGCATCCTTTATCCGATGGGACGCCTCGCACGTGAGCGGCCAAGGTCCATGTGTCCTGCCGTAATTTCGGCTGGGCAAGCCACGGCATGATCCCGAAACGACGGACACCGCTTCGCCGGACCACCATGCCCCAACACGTCAAGTTGCAGAGGACCTTCTCGAAATGACCAACGTTGTCGTCGTCGGTGCCCAGTGGGGTGACGAGGGGAAGGGCAAGATCGTCGACTGGCTGTCGGAACAGGCCGATATCGTCGTCCGCTTCCAGGGCGGCCACAATGCGGGCCATACGCTGGTCATCAACGGCAACACCTACAAGCTCGCGCTGCTGCCGTCAGGCGTGGTGCGCTCGTCAAAACTATCGATCATCGGCAACGGCGTGGTGTTCGATCCGCAGGCTTTCGTCGACGAGGTCGACAAGCTGAAGGGGCAGGGCGTCAAGGTCTCCCCGGACAACCTGCGCGTCGCCGAGAACGTCACGCTGATCCTGCCTCTGCATCGCGAACTGGATAGCCTGCGCGAGAACGCCAGCGCGGCCACCGCGATCGGCACCACCCAGCGCGGCATCGGCCCGGCCTACGAGGACAAGGTCGGCCGCCGCGCCATCCGCCTGATGGATCTCGCCGACCCGCAGACCCTGCCGCACAAGATCGAGCGGCTACTCGCCCACCACAACGCGCTGCGCCGCGGCCATGGCATCGCCGAAGTGGATGCAGCGGAGCTTTTGAAGACCCTCGCCGCAATTGCGCCGCGGGTGCTGCCCTATGCTGACAGCGTGTGGAATCTGCTCGATCACAAGCGCCGCGAGGGCAAGCGCATCCTGTTCGAGGGTGCGCAGGGCGCGCTGCTCGACGTCGATCATGGCACCTATCCGTACGTGACCTCGTCCAACACGGTGGCGGCGCAGGCCGCGACCGGCACCGGCATGGGTCCGAGCGCGCTGGGCTATGTGCTCGGTATCTGCAAGGCCTACACCACCCGCGTCGGCCAGGGCCCGTTCCCGACCGAGCTGACGAATGAGATCGGAGAACTGATTGGCCAGCGCGGCCGCGAGTTCGGCGTCAACACCGGGCGCAAGCGGCGCTGCGGCTGGTTCGACGCGATGCTGGTGCGGCAGACTGTCCGCACCTGCGGCATCCACGGCCTGGCGCTGACCAAGCTCGACATCCTCGATGGCTTCGACCCCATCGAGGTCTGCACCGGCTACAAGCTGGACGGCAAGGAAATCGATCATCTGCCGGCGGGGGAGGGCGCGCAGGCCCGGATCGAACCGGTCTACGAGACCATCGAAGGCTGGAAGGAGCCGACCGCCAATGCCCGCTCCTGGGCCGACCTGCCGGCCCAGGCCATCAAATATGTCCGCCGGATCGAGGAACTGGTGGGCTGCCCCGTGGCTCTGCTCTCCACCAGTCCCGAGCGCGAGGACACCATCCTGGTGCAGAACCCGTTCGAGGCTTAACGAAATGTTACCGGAATACGTTCAAGGTTAAGGTTCGTAGTATTGAAGAGATATGGCTGATTATTATCCGCTGATTGCGCGTGCCATCGCCGGCCTGGACGCCAATGCGCCCGGTGAGCAGCGCCGCGCGCTCTATGAGCGGGCGCGGACCGCGCTGATCGCGCAGCTCCGCAGCGTCGAGCCGCCCTTAAGCGAATCCGAGATCACCCGCGAACGGCTGTCGCTGGAAGAGGCCGTGCGCAAGGTCGAATCCGAGGCCGCCCAGCGCGCCCGCGAGGCGTCGCGCGGCTCCCGTTCGGGCGATGCCTTCCGCGCCTCGACCCGCGCCGCGGCGAAGTCGCCGGACGCAGCCGCGCCGCAGCCGCCGGCGACGCCCGCGATCCGCCCGCGTTCCAACGCCACGCCCCAGCCGCGCAATCTGCGCGCCGATGCGCCGGTGCCGCCGCGTCATCCGCCAGGGGACGATCAGCCGCCGGCCCGCGAGGGACAGGGACAGCCGCGCCGCAATCAGGGTCCGCCGGCACCGCCGTCGCCGGGTATGCGCGGCTTCCGCGATGTGACCGCCGATGTCGACGATCTCGGCCGCGCCGCGGCGCAGGCCAGCCGTTCGGCGCGCCGCACCTATGCCAACGTGCCGTCGCCGTCGCCCGAATTCGACCGGCTGGAGCCGAGTCTCGAGGATCGCGGCGGTCCCGACGCGCCGTATTCCTATGACGAGTCACCCGACGAGGCCGCGCACTACCAGCAACCGCCGCCCGCGCCGCGTCCCCGTCCGCAGGCCGGCCGCGAGCGCGGCAAGCCGCGCCGTGCGTCCGGTGGCGGTTTTCCGTTCAAGAGCGCGATCGCCGTCGGCCTCGTGCTGATCATCGCGGGCGCCGGCATCGTCTGGGGACCGAAGCTCGTGTCCCAGGTGCGCGGGTTGTTCAAGTCGGCGCCGAGCCAGACCGCCGAGACCGCGAAGCCCACGACGCCGGGGCCGAAGCCCAAGATCACCGACCGCGTCGGGCAGCCGTCGTCGTCGGAGACGCTGGCGCCGGTGGCGCAGCGCGTCGTGCTGTATGATGAGGATCCGTCCGATCCCAAGGGCAAGCAGTATGTCGGCACGGTGGTGTGGCGCACCGAGCAGGTGAAGGGCGCGGCCGGCAAGACGCCGGAGATCGCCGTGCGCGCCGACATCGAAATTCCCGAACGCAAGTTCAAGATG